>NZ_DBHLDX010000001.1:119463-136546 GCF_057312375.1 Fretibacterium sp. | reverse complement strand
CCCTAATGAGGCCTTTTTTCAATTTGCCTGTTGCTTTTAGCTTGACAATCTAGCGCTAGATTCATCCACGCGGTCGTCTACGTGTCGATTCGGCGCATCTCCCTGATCGTTTTGTTTCTGTAGGTCAAGTCTTCCCTGATCGTGAAGCCCGTCCTTTCCCAGAACAAATTCCCCCCCTGGTTTCTGGCGAACACGACCAGCGCGACCTTGTTGATCCCGCAGCCCTCCAGCGCTTCCATTGCCGTGTTCACCAGCTTTGTTGCAATGCCTCGTTTTCTGTAATCCGGGTGGACGGACGTGTGGTAGATATACCCTCTGCGTCCGTCATGTCCTGCCAGAATCACCCCCACGACGCCGCCCTGTTCGATCGCTACAAAACAGGTGTCGGGGTTCCTGGTCAAAAACTTGGCAATCCCCTCCCTGGAGTCGTCCAGGTCGTTCAACCCCATCCCTGAGCAGGACGTCCACAGCGCATACACTTCCTCATAATCGCCAATGAGCATTTTCCTGATTTCCAAGCGCGTATCTCCTTTCAATTTTCAGTGCAGTTCCGTGCAAAGGACATGGGCGTCTCCACAGCGGTTGGGGCAGGGCGCTCATGATTCAGCGGATGACGCTTCGGGGCGATTGCTGAAGGAGCAAAAAAGAACGATTGACCCAGGTCAATCGTTCTTGCTAATACACTGCTGCCAGTTATCTCAGGCAGGTTCAAACTCATCCTTGCCCACGGAGCAGAGCGGGCACACCCAATCCTCCGGAAGGTCCTCAAAGGCAGTGCCTGGTGCGATGCCGCTGTCCGGGTCCCCCGCCTCCGGGTCGTAGACATACCCGCAGACCTTGCACACGTACTTCTTCATAAAGATTCCCCCCCACTTGTCGCTTTTTATGGCCTTCAAACCTTCAGCAAAGTTTCAAGACCATTCAGCCTTATTATAGCTTAACCGCGCTGGAAGTGGCAAATCGGATCGCCCGTCGTCGCGTGCGGGAAGCCGCCAATTGCACTACGAAGCAGGCTCTGGCGCAGCGAACCGTTAGCTCCCCTGCGCGCCCTGTCGCTCTCCGGGGCCTTTGCGGCAGCGTTCGTCAGTGGATCCGCTCGTCCTTGGCTCGTCAGAGATTCATGCTCAAGAAACCGATTGGAATGGTACAATAAAAAGGCTGAAGGGACTAAAACGATCGAAAGGCTATCTCCAAAAGAGGACCGAGGGGGCGATAACGTGAGCAATTCCTTATACCGGCAGTATCGTCCCCAGAGGTTTGCCGACGTCGTAGCCCAGGATGCGGCGCGGGACGTCCTGACGCACGCGCTTGAAAACTCGCGCATCGGTCACGCCTACCTGTTTTCCGGTCCGAGGGGTTGCGGAAAGACCTCCATAGCGCGGATTTTGGCGAAAGCCTTGAACTGCCTTGCCCCCCTTGGCGTCGAGCCCTGCGGCACTTGCGTCAACTGCATGGCGATTACGTCGGGCAGCAGCCCTGACGTCGTGGAGATCGACGGGGCTTCCAACAACAGCGTCGACGAGGTGCGTCAACTGAAGAGCCAGGTGCCGCTGGTGCCCTTCGCTTCAAAGTACAAGATATATATCATTGACGAAGTCCACATGCTCTCCGCCGCCGCCTTTAACGCGCTCTTGAAGACGCTGGAGGAGCCCCCTTCCTACGTGGTCTTCATCCTGGCCACGACAGAGCCCTACAAGGTGCCCGTCACCATTCGCTCCCGCTGCCAGCACATCCCGTTTCACAGCATTGGGGCCCGGAAGATCTTTGAACACCTCACGCACATCTGCGAATGGGAAAGGACTGCCGCTCAACCGGAGGCGCTCTGGGAGGTCGCCCGACAGGCCGACGGTGCTCTGCGCGACGCCCTTTCCATGCTGGAACAGATCATCAACCGCGCCGCGGGCGAAGTCACCCTGGAGGACGTCGAGGCCGCGTTGGGTGCAGGGAGCCGTCCTGCCGTTGAACGTTGGCTCTCCGCCCTGAAGGGCGAGGGCAGTTCCTCCTACGTGGACTTCACTAAGATGATGGAAGGAGGCTCTCCACAGCACGTCTTTGAGGAGCTGTTCTCCCTCCTGAAGAACCTGTGGCTTGCCGTGCGCTGGCCAAACGTAACGCGCGAGCTGGACGTTTCCGAGCAGGAGAAGAAGTTTCTTGCAGAGGAAGCGCCGCGATGGTCCGCGGAGGAACTGCGTTCCCTGTTGGGAGCTGTCGCGGACCTGCTCGTTCAGGTTCGCCTCGGCGTCAGGATGGATATCTTGACCGGACTTCTGATGCTGGAGCTTTCCCGTATCCTTGACTCGGACGGGGCCGCGACAAGGCCGCCCCAGGCGACGGGGAGCTCCAGTCCACCGCGCTCAAAGCGCCTCGCCGCCGACCCCGCTGTGGAACCTGTGGAGGAGCCGGCGATCCGAAACGAAGACCAGGTCCCCGTTCCTCAACCCCCGGCCCAAAGGGAAGCAGATCGGCCTGAGGGGCTATTGGAGGCGGACTGGAAACCTGCCTCGAAGGAGGCCTTCGTCAAGCTGCTGGCCGCCGCCCGTCAGGCGGACTTCGTCCTCTATTGTGCCCTTTTGGACGCCGACATGAAGCAGAGCGGGAGCTCCGTGCTCCTGGACTTGCGGGATCGCTATCCCTACGAGGTGCTGTGCCTCGAACGCTGGCGTTCCAGCCTCCTGGAGCTGCTGACAAGGTCAGCCGACGGCGTGTTTCTCCGCTTCGGGGACGAGGTGTTCGCCTGCACCGGCGGCGAACCGGATCGCGTCAGTGAGGCTGCCGTCGCAGGGCGGGGAGGGGCGCCGCAGCAGCCTCAGAAGGAGGAGGAAACGCTGCGCCCCGCCCCCCCGGAAGAAGAAGCGAAGCGACCGATACGCCCGGTTGAAAATGGGTCACCCAAGGAGGAAAGGCTTGCATCCGACCTGCCCTTCGATGGACTGGTCCACGATTTGTCGGTACTGATGAAGGGCGAGGTCGTGCTGGTGCGCCGCGAGGCGGACGAGGCGGCCAGAGAAAAGATGGAAGAAGCTGGAGAGGACGATGAATAATCAATGACCCGGCCTTTTGTACACCTGCACGTCCATACGGAATACAGCCTGCTGGACGGAGCCATCAGGACGAAGCAGCTTGCCGCAAAGGTGGCGGACTGGAGCGTTCCGGCGGTCGCCATGACGGACCACGGCGTCATGTACGGCGCCGTCGAGTTTTATGAGAACTGCCGCGCCGCTGGAGTGAAGCCGATCCTGGGTTGCGAGATCTACGTGGACCCCGACGGCTATCGTTCAAGGGAAAAGAAGGGGAAGAACAACCACCTCATCCTCCTCGCCGAGAACGAAGAAGGGTATCGCAACCTCGTCAAGCTCGTTTCCATCGCTAACACTGACGGCTTCTATTATAAGCCGCGAATCGACCACGACCTTCTGGCCAGCTGCGCCAGGGGCATCATCGCCTCCTCCGCCTGCCTGGCGGGAGAGGTGCCCCAGCTGATCCTGCAGGGTCGGGAGGATGAGGCCGCCAAGTTGGCGCTGCTCTACCAGGACATCATGGGGAAGGGAAACTACTTCCTGGAGATCATGTCCAACACCCTTCCGGAACAGGCTGTGGTGAACAAGGCGTTGATCCGCATCTCAAAGGACACGGGCATTCCCCTGATCGCGACGAGCGACGCCCACTACCTTAACGCGGAGGACTACGAATGGCACAAGATCCTGCTCCGCGTCAATACCCGTGCGGACGATACGGACGACGCCTTCGGCTTCAGCGTCAACGATTTTTACCTGCGCTCTCCAGAGGAGATGGACGCCATCTTCGGGACGGAGGTGCCCGAGGCACTCGACAACACGGTGGCGATCGCCGAGCGGTGCAGCGTGGACATGAAGCTCAAGACGGGGCACTACATGCTGCCGAGTCTCGAGCTTCAGGAGGGGATGACGCTGGACTCCCACCTCGAGGAGGAGGCAAGGGCGGGGCTCAGGATGCGTCTGAACGTGGACACACCGCCCGCAGAGTATGCGGAACGCCTGGAGTACGAGCTGAACGTCATCACCCGGATGGGCTTCTCCGCCTACTTCCTGATCGTGGCCGGGATCATTCAGGCGGCAAAAGAGCGGGGGATCCCCATTGGCCCAGGGCGCGGCTCAGCGGCGGGGTCCCTCGTGGCCTGGAGCCTGCGCATCACGGAGCTGGACCCCCTGAAGTATAACCTGCTGTTTGAGCGCTTTCTGAACCCGGAGCGCATCAGCATGCCCGATATCGACACCGACGTATCGGACCGCGGGCGCGAGCAGCTCCTGAAGTACATCGTGGAACGCTATGGGAGCGACCGGGTGTCCCAGATCATCACCTTCGGCCGCATGAAGAGCCGGCAGGCGGTGAAGGATGTGGGGCGTGCCGTGGGGATGGAGTACGCTCTGATGGACAGGGTCGCAAAGCTGATTCCCGCCGACGCCAAGAGCATCCACGAAGCCCTTGAGCGGACGCCGGAGCTGACGGAGCTCGCGGAGGAGGACCCGCGGATCAAAAACGTGCTGAGGACGGCGGAACACATTGAGGGGCTGGCGCGCCACGCCTCCCAGCACGCGGCGGGTGTCGTCATCACTCCCGTTCCCATCACGGACCTGGTGCCCATTCGCCGCATCAAATCCACGGCCCCGTCGGCTCCGGACGGGGAGCTGGATGTCACCCAGACGGTGACCCAGTTCACGATGGAGCCCGTCGAGAAACTGGGCCTGGTGAAGATGGACTTCCTGGGACTCCAGACGCTCTCCATCCTCGAGGAGGCGGTGGAGAACATCAGGCTCAACGGCAAAAACCCGCCCGACCTGCTGAGCCTCCCGATGGACGACCCGGCCACCTACAAGCTCCTTCAGGAGGCGGACACCATGGGGGTCTTCCAGTTGGAATCGGACGGCATCCGGGGAATGCTTCGCAAGCTTCGGATCGACTGCTTCGACGACCTGGTGGCGGCGCTGGCCATGTACCGCCCCGGGCCCCTCGACAGCGGCATGGTGGACCAGTACATCAAGTGCAAGCACGGCCAGGCGAAGCTGGAGTACCCGCACCCCCTGCTGGAGGATGTGCTGAAGGACACCTACGGCGTCATCCTCTACCAGGAGCAGGTGATGCAGTCCGCCTCCGTGCTGGCCGGGTACACCCTTGGCGAGGCGGACCTGCTGCGCCGCGCCATGGGGAAGAAGAAGGTCGAGGTCATGCAGGAGCAGAGGGCCAAGTTCACTGAGGGCGCCTGCCAAAAGGGCATCGACGAGAAGACGGCTTCGGGCATCTTCGACCTGATCGAGAAGTTCGCCGGATACGGCTTCAACAAATCCCACAGCGCGGCCTACGCCCTCGTGTCCTACCAGACGGCGTACCTGAAGGCGAACTACAAGGCGGAGTTCTTGGCGTCCTACCTGTCGAGCCAGATGAAGTCCAAGAAGGACGTCCTGGGGCACTACGTGCGCGAGGTGCGTCAAAGCGGCATCTCGGTCCTGCCGCCGGACGTCAACTCCTCGATGGAGAGCTTCACCGCCGTCGGCGACGTGATTCGCTTCGGGCTTGGGGCCGTCCTGCGGGTCGGGCATAACGCGGTGGAAACCATCGTCAAGGCGCGGGAGGAGGGGCCCTTCAAGTCCCTGTGGGATTTCCTGCGTCGCGTGGACCTGCACGACATGAACCGGGCGATGATCGAGAACCTCATCAAGGCGGGGGCCTTTGACGAGATCACTCCAAACCGGGCCCGCCTTGTGGCGGCGCTGCCGGATTTCATCCTGGCCGCGCAGAAGATGGCCTCCGGCGGGGATCAGCTCTCGCTCTTCGACGCCATTGGAAGCGACTCGGGCAGCGAGCCGGAGCCGGACCTCCCCGACGTCGAGGAGTATGGGATCTATGATAAGCTGGAGTACGAAAAAGAGGTCACGGGGCTCTACATCTCAGGACACCCCTTCGACAGCTGCGAGGCGCAGGTCCGTAAGTATGCCAACTGCTCGATCGCGGAGCTTCCCCTGTGGAGGGGGAGGACGGTACCGAGGGTGGGCGGGCTCATCCTCTCGGTTTCGGAGAAGACGACGAAGAAGGGGGACCTCATGGGCGTGCTGCTTCTGGAGGACTCCGAGAGCAGCATCTCCATGGTGGCCTTCCCCAAGACCTGGGCGAAGATAAAGGAGAGCGTCAGGGTTGGAGTTCCCTGCGTTGCCGAGGGGAAGATGGATGACCGCGAACAGTTGCTTCTGGACAAGCTGACGCCGCTGTCCGACTTCTCCGAGCAGGACCCTCAGATCGTGCGCATCAAGCTGCGGGTGAATCTGGTCCCTCAGTTCGACGTGAAAAACTTTGCCCGCGCCCTGAGGGGTTGCCGGGGAGCCTCACCCATCCTCCTGGAGCTGCGGGACGATCACGACGCCTGCGTCCTGTATCTGAACGATTTTCGGGTCGATGCGCGGTCGCCGGAACGCCTGCAAGAGCGCCTCCTTGAGGCCGTCCCGGCCGAGGCGATCGAGGTGTGCTTGAGCGCAGATTGAGCTTGCGCAGGACGTCCGGCTCTTTCGAGCATCTAAAAAGCATCTTTTGAGGTGAATGGAACATGTTTGTGAAAATCGTCTGTACGATAGGTCCTGCCAGCGAGAACTACGACACGTTAAAGGCTATGGCCGACGCCGGGATGAACGTGGCCCGCCTGAACTTCAGCCATGGCGACTACGAGGGACACGAGAAAAAGCTGAAGCTGGTCCGACAGGTGGAGCGCGACGTCAGAAAGCCCATCGCGGCCCTGTTGGACACGAAGGGGCCGGAGATTCGGACGGGTAAGATGCAGGACGGCGCGATCCCCCTGGAGCAGGGCAGCCAGATCGTCCTGACGGGCAAGGAGGAGTGCATCGGCACCCCCAAGCGCATTCACGTGAAGTATCCGCTGCTCGCCGACGAGGTGACGCCGGGGCAGAGCGTCTTCATCGACGACGGTTCCCTGCGCCTGGAGGTGGAGAGGGTGGACGGCGACGACGTCGTCTGCAAGGTGATCGTCGGCGGGGTCCTGAAGGACACGAAGGGCGTCAACATCCCGGGGGCGGACATCTCCCTGCCCGCCCTGTCGGAGAAGGACCGCGAGGACATCGCCTGGGGCATCCAGCACGGGATGGAGTACCTGGCGGTCTCCTTCGTCAAGACCCGACAGGACGTCCTCGACGTGCGGAAGCTGGTGAAAAGCTGCGGCGGGGCCATGAAGCTGTTGGCCAAGATCGAAACGTATCAGGCCGTGCAGAATATCGAGGAGATCATCGATGTCGTAGACGGCGTGATGGTGGCCCGCGGCGACCTGGGCGTGGAGATTCCCACGGAGGACGTGCCGCTCGTCCAGAAACGGATCATCGGGCTATGCCGTTCGAGGGGCAAGGTGGTGATCGTCGCGACGCAGATGCTGGACTCCATGATCCGGAACCCGCGCCCGACGCGGGCCGAGGCCAGCGACGTAGCCAACGCCGTCCTGGACGGGACGGATGCCGTGATGCTCTCCGGAGAAACGGCCTCCGGCAGCTATCCGGTTCAGGCCGTTGCGACGATGCGCCATATCGTCGATCGGACCGAGCGGGAGCTGGGGATGTGGGGGGTGCCCTTCCATGACGGGGCGTCCGTGATGGGGGTGCCGGACGCCGTCAGCGATGCCGCGGTCCTGATCTCGAAACGGGTGCAGGCCTCCGCCATCCTCTCCCTGACGAAGAGCGGCTCAACGGCCAAGATGATCAGCAAACACCGGCCGATGTGCCCCATCCTGGGGCTGACGCCGCTGCAGCAGACCTGGCGCGAACTGGCCCTCTGGTGGGGAGTGCAGCCGGTGCGCCTGGTGGAGCAGAACGACGTCAACGTGGCCGCCCGCGAGGCCATCAACAAGTGCCTTCAGGACGGCCTCCTGACGGAGGGGGAGCTGGTGGTCATCACGGCAGGCGTCCCCCTTGGCCAGCCCGGCTTCACGAACATGGTGGAGGTACTGACGACGGGGACGGTCCTGCTCTCGGGCATCCCCCTGCTGAACAAGAACATGTCGGGCCCCATCTGCATCGCCACGACGCCGGAGGAGGCCCTTGAGAAGGTCACTCCGGGCTGCGTCCTCGTCGTTCGGCAGATCACCGAGGACTATCGTCCCGTCCTGGACAAGGTGGGTGCCCTGATCTCCGAGAGCGGGATGCTCGTTGCGGACGGCAATTCCCTCGCTGTCGACTACAACCTGCCCTGCGTCATCCGGGTGATGGACGCCTTCGCCACGCTTGCCGACGGGGACATCGTCACGGTGGACGGGACGAAGGGCCTGATCTATCGCGGCAAGGTCCGGCTCGTCATTTAAGGAAGAATCGATAGAGAATTGAGCTGAGAAGATGAGTTCAATGTGGTCCGATGCCAGGACGTTCCTGGACATCTTTATCGTTTCCCTGATCATCTATCGGCTGTTGGTGCTGATCGTGGGGACGAGGGCGGTGCAGCTTTTGAAGGGCGTGCTGATCCTCGTCCTCTTTTCGGCTCTGGCGTCGATGCTCCGGTTTCGTCTCGTTTCGTGGTTGATCGGCCAATCGCTCTGGGCGCTGAGCTTCGCCATCCCCATCGTCTTCCAGCCGGAGCTTCGCAAGATGCTGGAGGAGATCGGGCGCGGAAACCTTTGGCATCGTCAACTTCCCAGGGACGTGGCGGAGCAGCGCGTCCGCCACATCATGGGGGCCCTCGGCTACATGAAGGTGCACCGCATTGGAGCACTCCTGGTGCTTCAGGAGGAGACGGGGCTCGGCGAGTACTACAATACGGCAGTGCATCTGGACGCCAACATAACCCAGGAGCTCATCATCTCCATCTTCTGGAAGGACAACCCCCTGCACGACGGCGCCCTGATCATGAACCGCTATTCCCTCATCGCCGGAGGATGCTACCTGCCTCTGATCGATGCTCCTGAGATATCCCGTTGGTATGGGACGCGTCACAGGGCGGCGCTGGGGCTGTCGGAGATATCCGACGCCATCGTCCTCGTGGTTTCCGAGGAGAGGGGAGAGATATCCCTTGCCTTCAAGGGACACCTGTCAAAGAACCTCAAGGACGCTCAGGTGGAGAAGCTCCTGATGCACTACTTCGTGGGCGAACCGACGTTCCGCAGCTGGAGGGACAGATTGCAGAGCTTCCAGCAGCTGCTCTGGGACCCCAGCACCCGGCAGCTGCACGAAGACCACAGCGACCGGTCTTAGAGAGAACGGACACAGGATGGATGGCATATCATGAAATCGGCTAGAAGAATCGATGAAATTTTGACCTCGCCATGGGCGCTGTGGGCCATCTCCGTTGCCACGGCCGTTTTGATGTGGTTTTACGTTACGGAAAACGATGAAGGTATCTACGTGACGCAAAAGTTCTCCTCCCCCCTCGAATACCGCTTCCTGGATTCCCAGCTGACGCTTCGCAGCCGGGTCGCCGAGGTGGACGTGGAGATCAGGGGCCCGGAAAAGGCGATGGCGAGGCTCGACTACGGCCTCGTGGCCTGCTTCGTGGACGCCAAGAACCTCGTCGGCGGCATCCGCTACACGCAGAACGTCAACGTGAGTCTTCCCCCCGACATCACGCTGGTCTCCTGCGTGCCCTCTCAGGTCGTGGTGGAGCCCGTGCGTCAGGCCTCACGGCGCATGCCCGTCGAGGTCGTCCTGCCGCAGGACGTGCCGGAGGGCCAGTACCTGGAGGGGGTAGAGGTGCTGCCCAAAGAGGTCACCGTCCGCGGGTCCGAGGGGGACATCGCGAAGGTCGGGGCCTTGCAGGTGATGCCGACCGTCGCCGAACTGCAGCTGGGAAAAGAGCTGCTCCTGCCCGTCAAGTTCGTCCAATCGGAGCCCTTCGAGGACAGCGTTGTCCTGGAGCCCTCACAGGCGAGGGTCCGGGGGACCCTGGTGCGCGGCCTTCCGAAGAAGATGGTGCCGATCAACGCGAGGCTCAGCGGCAACCCGGACCGGGATCACGAGATCAAGTCCGTCCTGACGGATCCCCTGGAGGCCCAGGTCGAGGGGCGCTCCTCCGTCCTGGCGAAGATTACGGCGGTGGATACGGAAACGGTGGACATCTCCCTGCTCTCTGCGGATCAGACGCTCATCGTCCCCCTGCGCGCCCCGAAGGGGGCGGAGTTGTCCGGGGTGAAGTCCGTGCGCCTCACGGTGACGCTCGGCGAGTTGAAGGCCGGAAAACAGCTGGCCAACGTCCCCATTCAAGTCCGTGGATCGGAGGCCGACCAGTGGGTCGTTTCACCATCCTCCGCTGCCGTCATCATCGAGGGGACGCCCTCCCGGGTGGAGGAGGTCACGCCGGAAAGCGTGGGGCTGAGCCTGTACGTCGATCTTTCAAATATCTTTATCACTCCGGCGGACCTGGCCCTCAGGGCCGAGGTCGCTTCCGCTGATTTTCGCGTGGTAAGAATCGAACCCTCTACGGTGACCGTTAACGCGGCTGAAAATCCGAAAAGATGGTGAGGTCGTCCTTTATGAAGAGCAAGAGAGTGTTGTTTGGCACGGATGGCGTCCGTGACGTTGCAAATAAAGGGGGGATGACGCCTGAGATGGCGTTGAGGCTGGGCCGGGCCTTCATCCTGTTCCTGGCGGAACGGGGCACGCCCAAGCCGCGCATCGTCCTGGGGCGCGACACGCGGCGCAGCGGCATGATGCTGGAGGGAGCTCTGTCCGCCGGCATGACCTCCGCGGGCGCGGAGGTGCTCTCCCTGGGCATTATCCCGACGCCCGGCGTCAGCTACGCGGTCCGTCGTCTGACGGTGGACGGCGGAGCGGTGATCAGCGCCTCGCACAACCCGGCGGAGTACAACGGCATCAAGTTCCTGGACCGCGACGGCAGAAAGCTGTCCGACGACTCCGAGCTGAGCATCGAGGAGTACATCGGGGACAACCTCACAGACGACTGGCGCCCGACGGGCGCCTCCGTCGGCGAGGTCCGCCAGATCCCGCACATCGTCCACAGCTACGCGGAGCACCTCGCCTCCCTGCTGAAGGACCACGAGGCGACGAAGTCCGGCCTCGTCTTCGACTGCGCGCACGGCGCGGCGGGGACGGTGATGCCGACGCTCATCGAACGCCTGAACGCCGCGTGGCGGCTGATCGGAGCGGACCCCGACGGGATGAACATCAATGAGGGCGTGGGCGTGATGCACATGCGCCACATCGGAAACTGCGTCACGGACTTCGGGTGTCGGATCGGATTCGCCTTCGACGGGGACGCGGACCGGGCGCTGGCTGTGGACTCGCGGGGCCGCGTGATCGACGGCGACATCGTCCTCTGGGTGCTGGCGCGGTGGCTTGCCGGGGAGGGGCTGTTGGGCAGCGGCGTCGCCATGACGGTGATGAGCAACATCGCCCTTGAGGAACACCTGAAGCGCAAGGGCATTGGGGTCTTTCGTTGCCCCGTGGGGGACCGGTACGTGCTCGAAACGATGCTGCGGGAGGGGGCCCGCCTGGGTGGGGAACAGTCGGGACACATCATCGCAGATGCCTTCACCAACACGGGGGATGGCCTTTGCACCGCACTCCTGTTCCTGAACGCGGTCCGTGCACTGGGCGAGGACGTGGACACCCTGGTGGACCGCTTTGGCCGATACCCTCAAAAGCTCTCCAACTTGACCTTGAGGTCCCGCGAGCAGCTGGACCTGGAGCGCATCAACGACATCGCCGCGGAAGCCCAGGCCCGCATAGAGGGCAGGGGACGCATCTTCATCCGCCCCTCCGGCACGGAGCCGCTCCTGCGGATCCTCGTCGAGGCCAGCGAGCTGTCGCTGGTCGAGGAGATGTCGAACCTGTTGATCAAGCAGCTGCGGGACATCTGCTGAGCGCAGCATCCCGCCAGCCCCAATGAAACGGAACGAAAGGAAGGGGAAAGATTATAGATCAAAGGTCCAGGGTAACGAAGTGCCTGTTCCCCGTAGCGGGATTGGGAACGCGATTTCTGCCCGTCACCAAGGAGCTAGCCAAGGAGATGCTGCCACTGGTCAACCGCCCGATCATCTCCTACGGCGTTGAGGAGGCGCTCGCCTCGGGCTGCCCCGACATCATCATGATCACGGGACGCGCGAAGCGATCCATCGAGGACTACTTCGACCGTTCCTTTGAGCTGGAGCAGCTCCTGAAGTCCAGAGGCAAGGAAGCGCTCTATGAGATGATGCTGAAGATATCGAACCTCGCGGACATCCTCTACGTTCGCCAGCGGGAACCCCTGGGGCTTGGGCACGCGGTGCTCTGCGGGGAATCCTTCTGCCGCGACGGGTATTTCGGCGTCCTCCTGCCGGATGACGTCTTTATCAGCGAACGCCCCGTCATGGCCCAGCTGATCGAGGCGCACCGGCGCCTTGGGGGAAGCGTCGTGGCGCTGGAGCTCGTGCCTCCGGAGGACGTGTCCCGCTACGGCATCGTGAGCTCGGAGGACATGGGAAACGGGCTGCATCGCATTCACGACATGGTGGAGAAGCCCGCTCTGGCGGACGCTCCGGGGCGCTACGCCATCATGGGGCGTTACGTCCTCTCGCCTTCGATCTTCCCCCTACTGGCGGAGGGGAAGGTCGGAGCGGGCGGGGAGATCCAGCTGACCGACGCCCTGCGCCGGCTGGTGGCCGTGGAACCGGTGTGGGGCGTCGTGTATGAGGGGCGCCGCTTTGACTGCGGAACTCAGGCGGGATGGCTGGCGGCCAACGTACAGCTCGCCCTGGAAGACCCCTCCTTGAGGGACGTCGTCCTGAACCTCGTAAAGGAAGCCCTTTAGGACCCCCACACAGGATAGGGGACGTTTGAAACGCGCAGGCGCGGGCTTTCAGGCCCGCGCCTGTCCTTTCTCCTTCGAGGGGCAGAGGAGCAGGACCAGCCCCCCCGCCGCCGTGACGGGGATGAACTGCACCATGTGATCCACCAGCGCCGCGGCCAGGGCCTGGTCCCTGGGCACTCCATAGAACGTCAGGGCCGCAACGGCAACGGCCTCATAGACGCCGAGGGCTCCAGGGGAGGAGGGGAGGAGCATCCCCAGGCTGCTCAGCGCAAAGACGCCCAGCGCGTCGGTCCAGCGGAGCCCCAGCTCTGCGGCGCCGTTTAGGACGATGCCGACCTGCAGAGCGTAGAGGGCCCACACCGCGGCGGAACTGCACAGCATCCAGAGGATGCGCCCAGGCGTCATCTGTGCTGTGACCGCATCCAGGAAGCGCGCCAGGAACGCAGTCAGCCCTCCGGGAAGGGGGAGGCGCTCCAGATGGCGCCGCCAGGCCGGGCGGGCCCGGAGCGCCAGGAGGAACAGCCACCCTGCCGTGAGGCAGGCGACGAGCGGAAGCGCGTAGCGCTGCTGCTCCGCCTTCACCATAAACCAGAGGCTGAGCAGCGTCAGCATGTTGACGTCGAAGAACCGCTCAAAGAAGATGAGCCCCATGGCCTCGTCCAACTTCATGCCCGCGTCGCGTCCGATCCACGCCGCCTTGGCCGCCTCGCCTGCCTTGGCCGGCAGCACGTTGTTGACCGCCAGCCCCGCGAGGGAGGCGGGGAAGGTCGAGCGAAAGGCGAGGGGCGGACGACGCATGCCCATGAGCCGGACGCCCATGACGACGTAGGCCAGAAACGACGTCAGGACCGCCGCGACGATTGGGAGCGGCGGGAGCCGGCGCAGAAGGTCCCAGAGGTCCGACAGTGGAACGCCCCGGAAGGCGCAGATCAGACACAGGATGGAAACCCCGAGGCGCAGGAACTCCGGGAGGAGGCGTTTGAGGCGCATCGAACGCAGCCCGCTTTACCGGTCTTGTGTTCGAGCGATGACCTTCGTTCCGAGGTCCCTCCCCATTGCCTCGCACCGCGCAAGGTCCTCCGCAGTGGGGGAGGTGAAGACCTCGACGTCGGGTTCCGCGCGCTCAAGCCTGGCCTTTTCCGCAAACGCCTGCAGCGCAGGGAACGCGCCGCTGGCCCAGCTGTAGCTGCCCGCGATCCCCAGGACGTGGTTCTTCGGCATCCGGTTGAGCAGCTTGGAGCAGAGGGCCTCGATGGGAGGGAAGAGCAGCATGTTGTAGGTGCAGCTCAGGAGCGCCAGGCCGCAGTAGCGCCAGATGTCCCGGAGGATGAAATCTGCCTCCGTGCGGGATGCGTCATACAGGCGAATCTCCTTGACGCCGCTTTCCGAGATGCCGGTGCACACGGCTTCAGCCATGCGCCGCGTGTTGCCGTACATGGAGCCGTAGACGACCACCGCGCCGCGCTCGGTATCGCATCGGCTCCAACGGTCGTAGAGGTCTACCACCTGCTGGGCGTCGGTGCGGAACAGCGTGCCGTGTGCGGGGAAGATGTTCTTGATGGGAAGCCCTCCCAGCTTCTTCAGGGCCACCTGAACGCCGCTCGAATACCGCCCCAGGATCGCCGCGTAGTAGCGCAGCATGTCCTCCTCCCAGCGAGGGCGCTCCCGCTGGTCGTCAAAGAGTCCACCTTCGTGGGCGCCGAAGCCGCCAAAGGCGTCGTTGGAGAAGAGCACCCCCGTCGATGCGTCAAAGGTCACCATGCTCTCCGGCCAGTGAACCATGGGGATCGTCGCAAACTTCAGGACGTGCCCTCCCAGGTCCAGCGTGTCGCCGTCCGCCACGGCAAGGGTCTTGGAGGTCACTCCATAATACCCCTTCAGGAGAGGAAGGGTCTTCGCGTTGCCCACGATCTGAAGGTTGGGCCAGCGCCTGCGAAGCTCCAGGATCAGACCGGAGTGGTCCGGCTCCATGTGGTTGACCACGAGGTAGTCGAGGTCCCGGCCGCCCAACGCCTCCTCCAGCTTGTAAGAGTACTCGTCGCCCCATGGGCCCTTGACGGTGTCGATGGCCGCCGTCTTCTCTCCCAGGACGACGTAGGCGTTGTACGCAACCCCATTGGGCAACGACCACAACGCCTCGAAGCGCTCCGTCGAGCAATCGTTGACGCCAACCCACCACGTATCTTTATTGACCAGTATCGCCTTGTACATTGAAAAGCCCCTCTTTCCGGAAATCCCTTCAACAAACGTCCAAACGCCCCCTCAGCCCTGCGGAGCCGGGGCGCCCTCGTAACATTGTACAATAAAAAAAACGACGCGGCCTCACGGGGAAGTCGCGTCGTTAAGGGCGTCGTTCGCGAGGCGCGCGTCACGCCTTGAGGTGCCGGTCGAACCAGCCCACGATCTCGCGCAGCCGGGCCAGTCGGTTCCGGGGCCTGCCGGAGCGGCTGAGCTCGTGGTTTTCCCCCTTGAAGACGCACATGCGCGCTTCGACGCCGTTGACCTTGAGCGCCGTGAACATCTGGAAGCCCTGGTTCAGCTCGCAGCGAAAATCCTCCGTCGAGTGGATGAAGAGCGTCGGCGTGTCCGCCTTGTCGGCGTGGGCGACGGGGGACTCGCGCCATGCGGTCTCCGGCTTCCGCCAGGGGGTCCCCAGGTGCTGATCCTCGACGTAATAATAGCCGATGTCACAGCCTCCGAACTTCGATATCCAGTTTGCGATGCTCCGCTGGGAAACGGCCGCCTTGAAGCGATTCGTCTGCGTGATGATCCAGTTCGTCATGTAGCCGCCGTAGGACCCTCCCGTCACCCCCATGCGCGATGCGTCGATGAAGTCCAGGTTCTTGACGCACCAGTCCGCGAAGTCCATCAGGTTGCGGTAGTCGATGTCGCCATACCGGCCCCGGATATCGCTGAACGCACTGCCGCGCCCGTCGCCGCCTCTGGGGTTGCAGTAGATGACCGCGTACCCCCTTGCGGCCCAGCACTGCATCTCGTGGTTGTAGATATCCCCAAAGGCCGCTTTGGGGCCGCCATGGATGTTGAGGACGGTAGGGCAGCGCTCCCCCTCGTGCGCATCGACCGGACGCATGTACCAGCCATCCAGCTCCCATCCGTCGCCTGCCTTGAAGGTGATGTGAATGGGCTGCGACAGTCTGCGCTCCTCAAAGAAGGCGTCGTTGAAGGAGGTCAGCCGCCTCTCCTTTCCCTCCTGATAGAGATAGAGCTCCGGCAGGTGCAGCCCCTCGTAGGCGACGTAGGCGATCCTGTCGTCGTGAACGTCCCAGTCGATCACGGAGGAAACGGAAGGGGTCAACCCCTTCAGGTGGCCGTCCTGCGTCAGCGCGTAGAGCCGCGATTTGAAGGTGTCCGTAGAGCAGGCGATCATGCCGAGGGACTTTGAGGGGGCGATCGCGCCCTCGTGGTCCCGACAGCCGTAGCTCGTGTCGGCGACGATGGCGTGTCCGAAGCTGACGTCCAGCTCCGGCGTCAGACAGCGCATCTCCCCGTCCTCCAGAAGCCAGATCTTCGGGTTCTCGTTCACGCCCATCGCCTTGTGGTCCGTCGCGGTGAGGACGACGGATTCCCCGCTCCAGACGGCGCACTTGAAGGTGAAGGGCAGCGCCCCTGAGAGGAGGCGAAGGTTCCCCGTGCTTAGGTCCAGCATGTAGACGCTGTTCTCAAGGGGCTTTACGTCCTTATAGTCGCAGGCTACGACGAGCGCTTTGTCGCCGTCCGCACTCAACTCGACGCGGGCCACGTCCATCGTGGGCGGGGTCAGGCGGGAGAGCCTGCCTGAGGCGTCGCACGTTGCCAGGCCGACGCGCCTCTGGCCGATATATCCCTTGCCGTTCGCCATGAAGGGAACCTGCTCAAAGACCATGAAGTCCGCGTTCTCCGGATTGTCGTAGGCGGGGTCGAAGTTTGCCGTGAGGAGGTATCGACCGGCCTTCAGGGCGCGGATGGCCGACACCGCGTGGGGGACCTCGAAGAGCGGCATCGCCTCGCCGCCGTCGATGCCGATGGAGTAAAAGCGGGTGACGGCCTTTTCCTCCCCGCGGTCGGCAGCGGCGGGGCGCTTGGACGCGAAGACGATGGATGTGCCGTCCTCGCTCCAGCAGAAGCACTCCTCGCAGCCCGAGGAGGTGAGGCGGCGCGCCTCCCCCGACGGCAGGCTGAGGAGCCAGATGTCCTTGAGGTAGCCATTGCTCTCCGCGTCCGCGCGGCTGACCTTAAAGGCGATCTTCTCGCCGTCCGGCGAGAACGTCGGCGCCGCAAGGAAGTGGAAGTCCAAAAGGTCCTTTTGTTCAACGGGTCGTTTCATCTA
>NZ_DBHLDX010000001.1:0-119363 GCF_057312375.1 Fretibacterium sp. | reverse complement strand
CCGCAAGGAAGTGGAAGTCCAAAAGGTCCTTTTGTTCAACGGGTCGTTTCATCTACGTCGTTCCTCCATCAGTTAGAGAAGCGCTGATCAACGTGCAAAAGCCGTCAGGGGCACCCTGCACCCTAGCTCTGCAACTCCGAATGAAGATATCTGACAGCGCTCCCTTAAAAAAATTTTTCACGTGGGGCCAGGCCCCGATCTCCCCTTCAGGGACAGGCCTTCGAGGCGGCCTCATCGGCCTGCTTCACCGAGATGCTGAACACGTTGACCACGTCGGGGTCCGGACAACAGAAGGCGACGCCGCCCGTGCTCCTGCAGGGCGGGATCGTTCCTCCGTAGCGCAGGATGTCGATGTAGGGGAAGCCCGCGTGCAGGGCCATGGGGCAGAGCTTCCCCCGGTCCCGGTCGAAGTCGAAGGTATCTCCTACCTTGTGCCCGCGATGGCAGCCGCACGGCCCCCGCTTTTCGACCAGCGTGAGGAGGATCTGCGGCCGGCCCGTTCTCGGCGCCCCCTTTTCTTCCACGGTTCGCACTTCCTCTCTCGTCATGATTTTTCCCTGCCGTGATTTTTGCTCTTCGTCCTCCGGACGCAGGCCCGCAGGGTGCGCGACGTGTACTCGAGGTGGCTCGTCAGCGACGCCAACGCCCCCGCGACGTCATGGGCTTTCACCGCTTCCAGTATCTGTCGGTGCTGCTTTTGGGACTCCTCCCGGATGAGGGACATGTGAATCCTGATGTAGCGGTCCACCTGCTGGCGCAGGAGAGCGATCTGGTCCAGGGTCTTGGGGCGGTTTGCGGCGTCGTACAGCAGGTTATGAAAGACGAGGTTCTGCTCCCGCCAGAAGATGCAGTCCGTTTCCCTCTCCATCTTGTCCAGCATGGCCTCGGCCTCCAGGATCGCGGAAGGCTGGATGTTGGGGAAGGCAATGCGCAGGACGGAAACTTCGAGCGCCGTGATCATCTCGTAGATCTCCTGCATCTCCGCGAGGGTCAGGCCCGTGACCACGGCGCCGCGCCGCCCACGAAAATCCACGAGGCCCTCCATCTCAAGCAGGCGCAGGGCCTCGCGAAGGGGGATGGGGCTGACCTTCAAGCGTTCCGCCAGCTGGCTCTGATGCAGGGACTCGCCCTCCGGGAGAGTGCCCCGATAGATCGCCTCCCTCAGGATGTTGGCGATATAATAGGGGGCAGGGTTGTCCTTCAGGTGTACTGGAATGAGCCGTTCAAGTGACTCGTAATGAGCATTGGTGTCACTCATGCCGATCGCAGCTTCCCTTCAGAAAAAATTGCAGCGACGTCAAACCAAAACCTTCTGCCCCCATTATAGTGCATGATGCCCCCTTTCGTCCGGCTTTTATTCGGCCGTTGAAAGTTGAAGGTGGCGCAAACGCCCCTTTTTAAGGAAACACTGATTAAGTTGTTGAGAACTGGCAACCGTATAGGCTCCCTTCAGTGCCTGAAACTTCATCAGGCCGCGCGAAGCGCGTGGGGATTGGGACTGACGGCCCGTGAACGCCAGCGAACGGCTGCCGGAAGGCTCCCCGAAGGGGGGGCGTAGCCCCATTTTAAAATTTAGGGAAGCGCTGAAGGATACCCTTCGTTTGATGCTCCTTGATTGCTTTCAACAACTTTTGAAGATTAATCAGCGCTTCCTTAACGAGTTTTGAGCTATAATCATGAGCGTGAAAGCTTATGGCACATCGTCTATCGCTCATTTCCCGTCATGCTGATGGGGCAGACGCCCTGGAGGTGGAGTTGTTTTGAGCTCGAAAATATTGAACGTACCGAACACCCTGAGCCTTGTGCGCGTGTTCCTGGCCCCCCTTGTCCTGCTGTTTCTCTCCCTGAGGATCAGCACTCCCATCCCGTTCCTCTCCCTCGACGGCGCCGAGCCCCTGACGCTGGGAGACCTCCTGGCGGCCGTAGTGTTCATCATCGCGGCCATCACGGATTCCATGGACGGCTACATCGCGCGCAAGCACCACCTGATCACGACGCTGGGGAAGTTCATCGATCCCCTGGCGGATAAGGTGCTGGTCATCGCAGCGATGATCGCCCTCGTGGAGCTCCAGCGCATCCCCGGATGGATCGTGCTGGTCATCATTACGCGCGAGTTCGTCGTGACCGGGCTGCGCCTGGTGGCTGCGGCGGAGGGCGTCGTCATCGCCGCCTCGAAGGGCGGCAAGCTGAAGACGGTCTTTCAGATCGTCGCCCTCGCCATGCTGATCCTGAAGCTGCCGGGAGGAATGGCCCTCATGTGGGTTGCCATGATCCTGACGGTATGGTCCGGAATGGAGTACCTCATCGACGGTAGCCGGATGCTCCTGAACGCGGAGGAGGACACCCGGAGCCGATAGCGCCCGGATGCGTGAGGCCGATCATGTTCGCCGTCTGCCGGATGATGAGGACTCGATGAGCTGGGCCGCCGTCGTATCGGGGTGCTCTCTTGCGATGGACGCCTTCGCCCTGTCCGTCTGTGTCGGGGCCTGCACCGCGGGCAACCCCTGGCGCCCTGGCGCCCGCCTCGGACTGGCCTGCGGGGCGTTTCAGTTTCTCATGCCGCTTTTGGGGTGGAAGCTTGGCATGGCCTCCGCAAGGTGGTTCTCCTTCTGGGATCATTGGCTGGCCTTCGGGCTCCTGGCCTTCGTCGGAGGGGGCATGGTGTGCGACTTCCTTCGCGGGGAGGAGGAGTGCCGCGACGTCACTCAATCCCTCAGGCTGCTGCTCGCGGTCGCGCTGGCCACGTCGATCGACGCCCTGGCCGTCGGGGCGGGGTTTGGCCTCACGCGACTGCCCGTCATGCCCCTCGCCCTCGTCGCCGGTGGGGTCACGGCGGGGGCATGTGCTGCGGGGACCTGGCTGGGCCGCACGGCCGGGGCGGGCTTCGGCCGGAAGATGGAGCTCCTGGGCGGAGTCCTGCTCATCCTCATCGGGCTCAACATCCTGGCGACGCACCTGATGGAGGAGTGGAGGATGGGGACGGCATCGGTCCTGCCCCCCTCCCTGGGCTAGCCCCGTGGGCTTCTACGTCTACGTGCTGCGCTGCGGCGACGGATCGCTCTACACGGGCTGGACCGTGGACATCGTACGCCGCCTGAGCCGCCACCGCGCGGGGCAGGGAGGGCGGTACACGCGCTCGCACCTGCCCCTTGAGCTCGTCTATCAGGAGGAGTGCGCGTCGCGCTCGGACGCGATGAGGCGCGAGGGCGAGATCAAACGGATGAGCCGCGGGATGAAACTGGCCCTGATCAAAGGGAAGGCGGACGCCTGAGGGGAAAACTGTGCGTTCTGAAGGGTGGGAGGGGACCGTCAGGACCCCTCCCACTCCGCGTACTCCGGGACCAGGCGATGGAGCAGCGTCAGCGCCTCCTGCGGACGGCGGACGGCCTCGTCGAGGAGGGCGTTGAAGGAGCGGCTGTCAATCGCCCCGCCCAGGGGGCTCGTGAAAATCTTCGGGTGTCGGGTCGGGTGGACGGACCCCGGGTCGTAGAAGAGCTCCTCCTCCAGCTTCTCGCCGGGGCGAACGCCGGTGAAGACGATGGGGATGTCGCGGTAGGGCTCGTACCCGTAAAGGCGGATCAGCAGCTCGGCCATCTCCGTGATGACGACGGGCTCTCCCATGTCCAGGACGAAGAGCTCGCCCCCCTTCCCCATGGCGCCGGCCTGGATCACCAGGCTGACGGCCTCCGGGATGAGCATGAAGTAGCGCTTCATTTGCGGGTCGGTGACCGTGACGGGACCCCCAGCCGCGATCTGCCTCTCGAACTTCGGGATCACGCTCCCCCGGCTGCCCAGCACGTTTCCGAAGCGAACGGCCATGTAGGCCGTCCCCGGGTGGCTCTGCTGCTCCTGCTCCAGCGCCCGCTCGGCGACCCGCTTCGTGGCCCCCATGACGCTCGATGGATTGACGGCCTTGTCCGTGGAGATCAGCACCATCCGCTCCGCGCCGTGTTCACCGACGGCGCGCGCCAGGGTGCGCGTTCCCAGCCCGTTGACGCGCAGCGCCTCCCTGGGGGAGAACTCCATCAGGGGGACGTGCTTGTGCGCAGCGGCGTGGAAGACCAGTTGGGGTTGGTAACGGTCGAAGACGTCCCCCATGGCGATCTCGTCCGCGACGTCCGCGATGATGGGGCGTATGGGGACGTCCGGCTTCGCCTTGCTCAGGGACTCGGTCAGGAGGTAGATGGACTGTTCCCCGTGTCCCAGGACGAGGAGCTCCGCGGGTTTGTTCTGGATGACCTGCCGAACGATCTCGCTGCCGATGGAACCGCCCGCCCCGGTCACCAGGACGCGCCGGCCCCGGATGTAGTTTGCGTCCTCGTCCAGGTCGATCCTGATGGGATCGCGCCCCAGCAGGTCCTCGAGCTTGACGCTGCGCAGCCTCGTGACGGATACCGCGCCGCCCGCAAGCTCCCTCAGGCTGGGGAGGAGGCGGACCTCCACCCCAAGGGGAGCGAGCTGCTTGTAGAGGGAGCGAATCTTTCGCCCGTGCGCCGAAGGAATGGCGATCAGGACGATCCTGATCCCCTCCTCCCGGACGACCTCCGCCAGCCGCGACGTGTCGCCGACGACCTGCAGCCCCGCGATCCGCTTGCCCACCTTTTGAGGATCGTCGTCCACGAAGGCTTTCGGAACGAGGCTGCTGGCGTTGCGCATGAGGTCGCGGGCCAGAAGGGCGCCCGCCTCGCCGGCCCCGACGATGAGAGCCTCCAGGCGTTTTCCTTCCTTGGCCGCCGGCTGGGCGTGGAGGCGCCAGGACACGCGGAGTGCCCCGCTGAAGAGGACTCCGGCGAACAGCATGATAGCCAGGGACGTGCGCGGGAGGAGGACAAGGCGCCAGACGCCGTTCACGAGGATAAAGAGCAAGGCGGCGAGGAGGTAGAGCTCGCTGAAGCGCACGTAGTCCTCCAGGCTGGCTTGGGGCCACAGAATTTTGTACTGGCCGAAGATCGTGAAGACGACCGACGCCAGTGCCGGAAAGGCGATCGCCGTGACGATGCAGTCCCTCGCGTAGAGCGCGGGAATGAAGAGGCTGAGCCGTATGGCGTACCCCAGGTAGCAGGCGAGAGCGAGGAGCAGGAGGTCCAGCAGCGCCACGATCAGGCCGCTGTTGGCCGCCCTGTTCCACAGGCGGAGCATCGCCAGCAAAAGACGCCTCATGGTACCCTGGCGGCGCCCTAGAGGATGAGCTTCTTTCCGCCGCCCTGACTGCCGCCGCCGCCCAGACGATCCAGCTGGTCCAGCACGGCGGCCGGAGCGACGTCGATCTTCGACTTCTGGTGCGACATGGCCTCTTTCAATCGCTTGTCGTAGTCCTCGATGGACTTTTTAATGGCCTCCACGTCCCCCTTGATCCACAGCATCAGCCCGTCCGCTACGGCCTTCAGGGCCTTCTCGTCCGGCATTTCCTTCAGTATTCCGAGGGAGTGGAGGATGCCGTGTTCCTCCCGAACGGCGTCCAGAACGTCGTTCTCGTCGAAGAGCCCCTTCCTGTACAGGATGCGGAACATGATGTTGAAGCGGCTCTTCTGGTTTTCCGAGTCCATCGTCAGGCCGTCCACCCTGGCGAGCAGCATGGAGATCAACTCGTCAAGACCTATCTGCATCGGCATGATAAAATTCCTCCAAAAAATAAAGTGCGGCGACCGTGCCGCCGATAACACAACAACCTTCATTCTAGCACAGACGGGGCTCTTACAGAGCGCGCGCCGGCGTTGGCAAAAAAGAAATGGCGCGATCGCGGGGCTCACCGTTTTTGCCTGTTTTTAATGGTATAATACGCGCGTTTGCAAGGTCGAAAGGAGCCTGAGGAATGAATACAGAGTTGCTGGGACAGGATAAAAACGTCGTCAAGATCAAGGTAAACTTTGAAGCGGACGAGTTCGCGGGCGCCCTCAAGAAGACGCTGCACGAGCTGTCGCGCGATCTTAACATCCCTGGATTCCGCCGGGGGCACGCCCCCCGTCAGGTCATCGAGATGCGCGTCGGGCGCGATGCACTTTACAATGAAACCCTTGAGAAGCTCCTTTCAGACGCGGTGCCGCAGATCCTTGAGGACTACGACTTGGAAACGATCGACCAGCCCTCCCTGCTGAACGCGGGCGAGATCCGTGAGGGCCAGCCCATCTCTTGCGAATTGAGCTTTGAGGTGATGCCTGAGGTCAAGCTGCCGGAGATCGGGGACATCGAGGTCGAAAGGGTGAGGACCAACGTCACGGACGACATGCTGGAGAAGCTCATCGACCGTTTGCGCCGGGACCGATCGACCCTGACCCCGGTGGAGCGCCCTGCCGAGGCGAACGACGTCGTGACCGTCACCTTTCGGGTCCGGGTCCTGGAGGAGGGCGCGGAGGAGACCGCGCCGCGGAAGAACGAGATCGACCTCTCCGACGAGAATGTGCGCCCTGCAATCCGCGAGGCGCTTCTGGGACATTCCAAGGGGGACGTCGTCGAAACGGAGTTTGACGTTGAACCCGAGTATCAGGATAAAAAGGTCGCGGGCAAGCGCATCCATTACACGATGACCGTGGAGAGTGCGGTGGAGCGCGTCCTTCCGGAGCTTGGCGAGGAGTTTTATAAAAAGCTGTTCGGCGACAAGACGGAGGTCCTCACCGAGGAGGCGTTCCGCAGCAAGATGCGGAGCGACCTTGCGGCCAGCCTCGAGAGGGAGAACGGCGACGACGCAGCCCTCCGTGCGGTGGAGGAACTCGTCCGGCGCTCCGAACTGGAGGTCCCGGCCACCATGATCAGGCGGGAGGCCGCGGCGCTGCGCCGCAGGGACGAACAGGAGGCGAAGGAGCGCTACGGCATGGAGCTGCACCAGGTCCTGGGGCCGAAGAACGACCACTGGGAGCAGGACTACCTGAAGATCCTGGACACGAGGGCAGAGAACATCGTGCGCCACACCCTGATCCTGGACGCCGTGGCGAAGAAGTACGACGTCAAGGTCGATCGGGAGGACGTGGAGGCGGAGCTAGAGCGGCGCGCCTCCCTCTATGGGATCGACCGCAACACCCTGGCAGCCTACTTCTACAAGAACGAGAAGGCGATGGACCAGCTGACGAACGAGGTACACTACGACAAGGTGCGCAGGCAGGTCCTCTCGCTGACGAAGGTCAAGGAAGTCGACGAGCTCTCCGCCCCACAGGAGGAGCCCAAGGGAGAGCAGCCCCAGGATCAACGGTGAGGAGGTTCCGATGAGCACCTATTACATCCCTTACGTTATCGAGCAGACGGGGCGCGGCGAGCGCAGCTACGACATCTACAGCCGGCTCCTCAAGGACCGCATCGTGTTCCTGGGCACCCAGGTGATGGACGACGTGGCGAACTCCATCGTCGCGCAGCTCCTGTTCCTGGAGAGCGAGGACCCGGATAAGGACATCCACCTCTACATCAACAGCCCTGGCGGGAGCGTCACGGCGGGGATGGCCATCTACGACACGATGCAGTACATCAAGAGTCCGGTGTCGACGATCTGCGTTGGGATGGCCGCCAGCATGGCAGCCATCCTCCTGGCCGGAGGAGCCAAGGGGAAGCGTCTGGCGCTCCCCAACGCGGAGGTCATGATCCATCAGCCCCTGGGCGGTACGAGCGGACAGGCGAGCGACATCGAGATCCACGCGCGCAACATCCTGAACACCAGGAAGCGAATGAACGCGATCCTGGCCCGACACACGGGACAGGACGTGGAGAAGGTGGCCCAGGACACCGACCGGGACAACTTCATGACGGCTCAGGAAGCGCTGGACTACGGCCTGATCGACCGCATCATCGAATCGCGCTGACGCCTGTACGGGCCTGCACAAGTGGGGATGTTCGCTTAAGGGGATAGGAGACCTTTCCGTCCCCTTTGTCATGTTTCTGAAATGAAGATCATGGTAATGGCGCGCCGAGGCCGCTCTAGTGCAGGTGAGCTCACGGCGCTTGGCGGTCCCAAATTACAAGGACCGCATGGCTGGCAGAGGGCGATCACTCGTCCTGTCTGTCGCAGGGGACGCTCCCCGGAGGTTTTTTTACAGTTGAAAAAAATGAGAAGAAACGATATCGGTTCCAATGACGTTCATTGCTCGTTCTGCGGGAAGTCCCCGGATGAGGTTCACCGCCTGATGGCCGGGTCGGGGGTATGGATCTGCGACGAGTGCGTCGAGCTCTGCAACATGATCCTGGCCGAGGAGGGGACCGGCCGGCCGGAGGGCGCGAAGGGCATCGTGGTCCCACAGGAAGGCCCCCTGCCGCTTGCCGCGCTCGAGGCCGTGAAGCCGCGCGAGCTCAACGCGTTCCTGGACCAGTACGTCATCGGGCAGTCCAGGGCGAAGCGCGTCGTCTCCGTCGCGGTTTACAACCACTATCAGAGGGTCCGCAACAACCTTGAGCTGAAGAACTCCGACATCGAGCTCCAGAAGAGCAACGTCCTTCTGGTCGGGCCCACCGGGTCGGGCAAGACGCTGATCGCCCAGACGCTGGCCCACAGGTTGAACGTGCCCTTTGCCATCGCGGACGCCACGACGCTCACGGAGGCGGGATATGTGGGGGAGGACGTCGAGAACATCCTGCTTCGCCTCCTCCAGGCCGCCGACTACGACCTGCCGGCCGCAGAGCGGGGAATCATCTACCTGGACGAGATCGACAAGATAGCGCGCAAGTCCGAGTCCGTGTCCATCACGCGGGACGTTTCCGGCGAGGGCGTTCAGCAGGCGCTGCTCAAGATACTGGAGGGGACCATCGCCAACATCCCCCCCAAGGGCGGGCGCAAACACCCGCACCAGGACTTTATTCAGATGAACACGGAGAACATCCTCTTCATCTGCGGCGGCGCCTTTGAGGGGATCGAACACATCGTGGCACGGCGCGAGTTTCAGCGCTCCCTGGGCTTTGGCGGAGAGTTGGCTGCGCGCAGCGCGGACGACCGCTACAGCGTCCTGAGCAAGATTCAGCCGGAGGACCTGATAACCTTCGGCTTCATCCCGGAGCTCGTGGGGCGCATCCCCGTGCTGGTGGCCCTCGAGGAGCTGGACACCGCCGCCTTCGTCCGCATCCTTCAGGAGCCGCGTAACGCGCTGGTCAAGCAGTACAGGAAGATCCTCGCCATGGAGGGCGTGGACCTGGAGTTCACCCAGGACGCCCTGAAGCGCATCGCGGAGCTCGCGGTGCAGAAGAAGACGGGCGCGCGCGGGCTTCGGGCCATCATGGAGAACCTGATGCTGGACCTCCTCTACGAGCTCCCCTCCATGGAGAAGAACTTTAAGAAACTGGTGATCACGGAGGATTTCGTGAACCACAAGACGTCTCTTGAAAGGCTCCTGGCCGAGGCCAGGGAGGTCGCCTGAAGTGCCGACGAAGATTCTGATAACAGGGGAGAAGGACCCTGCCGACGTGGAGGCGAGGGACTGCCCCACGCTTCCCGTGCGGGACACCGTGGTCTTTCCGGGGGTCATCATGCCCCTCTTCGTGGGACGGCCCCGCTCTCTGCGGGCGGTGGAGTCCGCCTTCCTGCAGGACAAGAAGCTCTTCGTCGTCGCTCAGTCCACCAACGCCGTGGAGGACCCTGAAGCGTCGGACCTGTATAAGGTGGGGACCCTGTGCAGCCTCATGCAGATGCTCCGCCTGCCCGACGGGACGACCAAGCTCCTGATCGAGGGGACGGCCAGGATGCAGACGGAGGAGTACCGGCTGGACAACGAGATGTTCGTCGCCCACATTGCTCCGGTCCCGTGGAAGAACGCGAACCGCAAGGCCCTTGAGCCCTGGCGACGGCGGGTGCTGGAGTGCTTTGAGCGCTACAACGCCCTTCAGCCCAGGATTCCGGGCGAGGTTATGGCCTCCATTGCGGCCCTGGACGACCTGGAACAGCTGATCAATCTGATCGGCTCCCACATCTCCATCAAGCTGGAGGACCGGCAGGCGCTGCTGGAGATCCAGGACATGCGGGAGGCCTTCGTGTTCCTCCTGCGCCTCCTGACCGAGGAGAACGACATCCTGGAGCTTGAGCGCGACATTCAGGAGCGGGTACGCTCCGCTGTGGACAAGAACCAGAAGGAGTACTACCTTCGGGAACAGCTGCGCGTCATTCAGAACGAGCTGGGGCAGGGCGAAAGCGAGGAGGAGGAGTGGGGCGCCTACACGGAGAGGATCGAGGGGTCCAAGATGAGCGAGGAGGCCAAGACAAAGGCTCAGAAGGAGCTCTCCCGCCTCCGCAAGATGCCCTTTATCTCCCCGGAGGCAGCAGTCATCCGAAGCTATCTGGATTGGCTCTTGGACCTCCCCTGGGAGGTACGGACGGAGGAGAACGCCAACATCTCGCAGGCGGAGAAGGTGTTGGACCGCGATCATTACGGCCTGCGCAAGGTGAAGGACAGGATATTGGAGTTCCTGGCCGTGCGTCGCCATGCGGGCGCGGACATGAAGGGACAGATCATCTGCTTCGTGGGACCTCCCGGAGTCGGCAAGACCTCCCTGGGCCGGTCAATCGCCGACGCGCTGAACCGAAAGTTCATCAACGTATCGCTGGGCGGCGTTCGGGACGAGGCGGAGATACGCGGACACCGGAGGACGTACATCGGCTCCCTGCCGGGACGCATCGTTCAGACGCTTGTCCGGGCGGGGAGCTGCAACCCCGTCATGCTCCTGGACGAGATCGACAAGTTGGGCAACGACTTTCGCGGCGACCCGGCCTCCGCCCTCTTGGAGGTCCTGGATCCCCGTCAAAACTCGCACTTTACCGACCACTACCTCGAGGTCCCCTTCGACCTCAGCGAGGTCCTCTTCATCACGACGGCGAACGTCACCCATTCCATCCCCAAACCCCTGCTCGACCGAATGGAGCTCATCTCCCTTCCGGGCTACATCTCCGAGGAGAAGGTGCAGATCGCCTCGCGATACCTCCTGCCCCGCAGCCTGAAGGAACACGGCTTCAAGAGGATGGATATCAAGGTCCCTGTCCCCGCCCTGAAGAAGATCATCGGCTCCTACACCCAGGAGGCAGGGGTCCGCGGGCTGGAGCGGTGCCTCTCGACGATCGTGCGGAAGATCACGCGGCAGGTCGTGGAGGGGGAGGACAAGGGCACTCCTCTCTCCCTGCCGGCCTCCGTCAAGGTGGCGGACCTGAAGGAGTACCTGGGGTCCCCCAAGCTCTACGACCTGGCGGTTCCCACCGCCCCGGAGAGGGGCAGCGTCGTGGGACTTGCCTGGACCGAGGCGGGTGGGGACGTCCTGATCATCGAGGCCGTGATCATGAAGGGGAAGGGGGAGTTGCTTCTGACGGGGCAGCTGGGCGACGTGATGCAGGAGTCCGCCAAGGCCGCCGTCAGCTACCTGAGGTCCGAGAGCGCGGCCCTCAACCTGGACGACGTGGACTGGAAGGCCCTCGACATCCACCTGCACGTGCCGGAAGGCGCCGTCCCCAAGGACGGGCCGTCCGCAGGCGTCACGATGGCGACGGCGATCCTCTCCGCGGTGAGCGGGCGCAGGGTCCGACAGGGCATCGCCATGACGGGGGAGATATCCCTCCGCGGCAAGGTCCTGCCCGTCGGCGGGATCCGGGAGAAGATCTTGGCCGCTCGCCGCCACGGCGTATCTCACATCCTCCTTCCCCTTCCCAACCGGGCCGACGTCGAGGAGGTCCCTCAGGAGTACACCAGGGGAATGACCTTCAGCTACGTTGAGAACGTCCTGTCGGTCTTTGAAAGGGCCCTAGAGAAGTAATGCGCGTTTCGCTTGAGGCCACGTGCTTCACCCCGCAGCAGCTGCCCTTGGAGGAGTGTCCGGAGGTCGTGATCGCCGGGCGATCCAACGTAGGCAAGTCCAGCCTGATCAATGCGTTTCTGGGCGTCAGGCTGGCGCACGTCGGGGCCACGCCCGGCAAGACGCGCAGCATCAATTTTTATCGGGTCGGGGAGGAGCGTCCCTTCAGGCTCGTGGACCTGCCGGGGTACGGATATGCCTCGCGGAGCAAGGCTGAGAAGGACGCCTGGCTCCGACTGGTTTCGGCCTACGTCGAGGGCCGGGCCGCCCTCCGCCTCGTGTGCCACCTCGTGGACTTCAGGCATGGGCTCCTGGCCAACGACCTCGAGCTTCAGGAATGGCTCGTCCGTTGTGGAAAGAACATTCTGGTGGTCTTTACGAAGGCGGACAAGCTGGCGCGAGGACGGTGGAAGGACATGGTCAGGCAGTACGTCGCCAAGGGATTGTACTCCGTTGACCTCCCCATCGTGACGTCTGCGGAGAAACGAGTTGGCGTCGAGGAGTTGCGGTCGTTCATTCGGTCTTTTCTTGAGCGAAACGACTGAACGGGAGCAGTGCCAGCCTTCTTCCAGGACTACCGCACCCACCTGGCGGCGTTCTCAGCGCGCATCCCCAAGGGGACGGAGGACTATAGGGGGGCTTGGGACAAAAAGAACTTGCCCCTACGCTTCCTTGGCCTACCTGTAGACCTCTCTCCTGTGGCCGAGCCAGACGACGAGGACAACAAGGGTATCATCCCTCAGGTGGCATACCAGGCGATAGTCCCCTACACGATAACGCCAAAGACCTGCAAGCGGCCCCTGCAACGCCTCTCCTTGCATCCGAGGATTGGGGAGCGACGCCACACGGTCGATAAATCTTCCGACCCTTTGCCGGATCGGCTTATCCAGCTTGCAAAGTGTGGCTTCCGCCTCCTCGGAAAGCTCAATCGTCCAGGCCAAGGCGTGCCCTCACCTCACCCCAGGGGCGAGTACCCATCCTTCCGGCATCGATCTCGGCCACAACCCTTTGCGCTTCCTCGGCGTCCTCCAAGTCCTCAAGGTACTGCTCGATGGCCATCAACACGAACCTTTCCGGCTTCTGTTTGACCTCGCAACTTCGGACCTCAATACGCTCCCGCAGCTCCTGTGGCAACTCCAGCACGAGCTGAGCCATCCCTCATCCCTCCCCTGATCATAATAAGGTCTACTTCGCTAAAGGTTTTGGTAAACGTCTTTAATCAGTCAAGCCCCAGGGCTTTTAGCACGTCCTCCAAGGGGACCGTCGGGTCGTCCTTGTGGGCCTCAATCCATGCGATATCCTCCTCGTCTTCCTGGGTTTCTAGGTACTGCAAGAATGCTGCATAATGGCTCACCCTGTCCAAGTCCTCCTCGGTCAGGCTCTGGAGTTGGCGATATAGGCTCTTCCTCTTTGCTGCCACAGCTTGAATCATACCTATCCCTCCCCCCCTTTGGCTGCCGAGATCGCCGCCTCAAATTCGACAGCGTTCTGGGCTCGCGCAATGGCCTCCCTGATTGCAATGGTCACCTTGGCTCAGAGCAGAGCAGGAGGACACAAGGGCGATTTTCCTCCGCTCATTATACCTATTTTTCATTGTATAATGAGCGGAGGAACACAAAAAAGGGCCGCCCCTCCAAGGTCAGCAGCTCTTTCATGAAAAAGGAGGGACCCTCCCAATTGCAACTATGGAAAAGGGATATCACGAGATAAGGCCGTCGCTCGTGACGACATACAACAGCTTGAAAGAGGCTGGGGGAGTGTTGGGTATGGGTTGCAGTGGAGAACATTGGCGCGCCTGGGGCGATTCGAACGCCCGACCTACGGCTCCGGAGGCCGTCACTCTATCCACTGAGCTACAGGCGCGCGTCAGGTCAACGCCAGTAACTATAGCATAGTTTGGCAAAAAATGAAGGTGCAAATCCAGATTCTCGGTAAAATTCCTGAAGGACTTTCACTCGACTTTCGAGAGGACCGAGCTGGAATCAAGGCCAGAAACGTTTGAGACGAGGTGCGGGGATCATGATCAAAATAGTCGTAGCGGACGACCACAAGCTCTTCAGGGATGGTCTGCGCAAGATTCTGGAGCTGGAGCCGGACATCAAGGTCGTGGGGGAGGGGGCCGACGGCGAGGAGGCGCTGGAGCTGCTTCGCCAGCACCACCCCGACGTCATCCTTTTCGACATCAACATGCCGCAGATGGACGGGGTGCAGCTGGCGCGGGAGATCAAGGCCAGAGGCATCAAGTCCGCCTCCGTGGCCGTCAGCGCCTACGACGACGAGGACTGCCTGGCCACCCTTTCCGCCGAGGGGGTGAAGGGGTTCGTCCTCAAGTCCTCCGGAAGGTCGGAGTTGATCGCGGCCATTCGCGCAGCCTGCCGCGGCGAGCCCTACGTGGACCCCAAGGTGGCGGGGAAGCTGATGACCAGCTTCTCCAGGAGGAAGAATGAGAACAGTCTTCTGGACGACCTCTCCCCCCGTGAGAAGGTGGTCCTGTACTGGCTCTCCCAGGGGATGAGCAACCAGGAGGTGGCGCAGAAGACCGTCCTCTCCGAGAAGACGGTGAAGAACCACGTCAGCCACATGCTGAAGAAACTGGAGCTGCGCGACCGCACCCAGGCGGCCATCCTCGCCTGGAAGCTGGGTTTCGCCCAGATGAGCCCGGAAACGATGGAGCAGATCACCGGCGACGGCGCGGGAATCGAGAGCTGACTCACGCCTCGGACGAAAACGTGCGCCCCCCACAAGACCGTGGGGGGCGTACTGCATCCAGCGCCTAGTGGCTGATGCTGTCGAGGTTCTCCTTCAATCGGGCGATCTGTGCCGTGCCTTCAGCCACCCGCGCGCGCTCCTTCTCCACCACTTCCTGAGGGGCACGGGAAACGAAGCTGGGCTTATCGAGTCTGGCTTGACTGGCCGCCACGTTTTTCTCGATGGAGGCGATCTCCTGGGTCAAGCGCGCGATCTCCGAAGGGATGTCGAGCACGTCCCCCACGGGCAGACTGATCTCGGCGTCCCCCACGACGGAGGTCAGTGAGGCCGTGGGCCGCGGCTCGGACAACGGGGTGATTGCGACCTCGTGGACGCGGCAGAGGCCTGAGAGCTGCCCCAGGTTGTCGCGCAGCATCTCCGCGACGGTGGGATCGTCCACCCGGATCACCGCGTGGCTCATCCACTGCTGGGGAGCGACGTGAGCCTCCGCCCGCAGGTTACGCAGGGCAGACACCGTATCCTGCAGCGTACGCATGGAGGGCTGGACGTCGGCAAAGCGAAGCGCCTCCTGAGGCCGGGGCCACGGAGCCCTCATGATGGAGGTGTCGCCCCAGCCGAACGCGGCCCACAGCTCCTCCGTCACGAAGGGGATGAAAGGGTGGAGCAGCGGAAGGAGCGTTTTGAAGACCTCCTCCAGCACGCCCTGTGCCGTTCGCCTGCGCTCCGGCCCCTCGTCGCCGCGCAGCGCGGGCTTCGACATCTCGATGTACCAGTCGCAGACGTCGCCCCAGGTGAAATCGTAGAGGCTCCGGGCAGCTTCGCCGATGTCGTAGCCGTCGATGCACTTCGTGATCTTTTGTGTGACCTCCTGGCAGCGGGTGAGTATCCAGCGGTCCTGAAGGCGCAGATGAGTTTGGTCGATGGGCTGGGACTCGTCGTCGAGGTTCATCAGGGCAAACCGTGCCGCGTTCCACAGCTTGTTCATGAAGTACCGGTAGGTTTCGATCTTGTCGGAGGAGAGCAGGATGTCCCGTCCCTGAGTGGAGAGCGCCGCCAGGGCCATGCGCAGCGCGTCTGCACCGTACTTGTCGATCATGACGAGGGGATCGATGACGTTGCCCTTTGACTTGCTCATCTTGTCGCCCTTCTCGTCCCGGATCAGGGAGTGGATGTAGACGTCCTTGAAGGGGACTTCGTCCATGAATTCGAGCCCCATCATGATCATCCGGGCCACCCAGAAGAAGATGATGTCAAACCCCGTCACCATGAGCGACGTGGGATAGAAGTATTCGAGCGTTGGGGTCCTTTCGGGCCAGCCCATCGTGGAGAAGGGCCAGAGCGCGCTGCTGAACCAGGTGTCCAGGACGTCCTCATCCTGAGCGATGTTCCTGCTGCCGCACTTCTCGCACTCTGCGGGGTCCGCCTCGGCGACGGTGACGTGCCCGCAGTCGGCGCAGGTCCAGGCCGGGATGCGGTGCCCCCACCACAGCTGACGGGAGATGCACCAGTCCCGGATGTTCTCCATCCAGTGAAAGTACGTCTTCTCCCACTGCGCGGGCGTCCACGTGATGCGCCCCTCTTTGACGGCCTGAACGCCGCGCTCTGCGAGGGGCTTCGTCCGGACGAACCACTGCTCGGAAAGGTAGGGCTCCACGGTGGTCCCGCACCTCTGGCAGTGGCCGACGGAGTGCTTGATCTCCTCGGTCCTCTCCAGCAGCCCCAGCGCGTCGAGGTCCTTCGCCGCGGCCTCGCGCGCCTGCTCCAAGGTCATGCCCCGATACTTGCCGGCGTTCTCGTTCATGACGCCCTCGGAATCGATGACCTGAATCTGCTCCAGGTCGTGCCGCTGTCCCACCAGGAAGTCGTTGGGGTCGTGGGCCGGCGTGATCTTGACGCAGCCCGTCCCGAACTCCGGGTCCACCATGTTGTCCTCGATGATGGGAATCTCGCGATCCGTCAGGGGAACGCGGACCCTTTTCCCGATCATGCCGCGATACTGCTCCGACCGTGGGTGCACCGCGATGGCCACGTCACCGAGGATCGTTTCCGGGCGCGTCGTCGCCACGAGGAGCGATCCCTCCTCACCGACGAAGGGATAGCGCACGTAATAGAACTTTCCGGGCATCTCCCGGTACTCCACCTCCAGGTCGGAGAGGGCGGTGTGGCAGCGGGAGCACCAGTTGATGATGTACTTGCCCTTGTAGATCAGGTCCTTCTTGTAGAGGCGCACGAACACCGCCCGAACGGCACGGGACAGCCCCTCGTCGAACGTAAAGCGCTCGCGCCGCCAGTCGCAGGAGTTTCCCAGCCGCTTCATCTGCTTGATGATGCGGTCGCCGTAGACCTCCTTCCACTCCCAGACCTTCTTCACGAAGGCCTCACGCCCGAGGTCGTGGCGGGTCAGGCCTTTCTTTGCCAAGTCCTTCTCCACGACGTTCTGCGTCGCGATGCCCGCGTGGTCCGTCCCAGGGAGCCAGAGGACGCTGTATCCCTGCATGCGTTTCGTCCGGCACAGGATGTCCTGAAAGGTGTTGTTGAAGGCGTGCCCCATGTGGAGCGACCCCGTGACGTTCGGGGGAGGGATCACAATGGAAAAGGCCTCTTTGGAGGCGTCGGGCTCCGCATTGAACAGCCCCTTCTCCAGCCAGAACGCATACCACTTCTCCTCAATGGCATCGGGCGAATAGCCCTTGGCGAGCTCTCGGTTCCTCTTCATCACAATCGACACTCCGTCCCCAAAAAATTCCTGCTTCGCGCTGTCGTGTAAAACGGCAGTCCAGGACCGCAACGCTGATCTCAAAAGAAGCCAGGACAATAACTAAATTAAACATTTTAGCAGATAAGGCAGGGGAAGATAAGTCCCCGATTGATGCGCTCCGTAGGGCACGCCGGAGTTTCGTCTTTTTCGATGTCCGGCTCCGTTTCTGCGTGCATTTTTTGTCCTTTTATGCTATTTTAGTTCATACTGCTTCAAGAAACGGATTCCAACGTGGTTCTTTGTCGAACGGGACCTTCGGGCAAAGCGTCTGAGGGCACTTTAGGAGGGAATGCGGAGCATGGAAATGTACGTCACAGCGCTGCGCGAGCTCTTTGAGGCATCAGGGTTCGCGGTCTTGTTCTCCCCTGCGGGGACGGGCAACCTCGTCATGATCATCGTCGCCTTCGTCCTGCTCTACCTGGCTATCGGCAAGGGGTTTGAGCCCCTGCTCCTCGTCCCCATCGCCTTCAGCTGCCTGCTGGTCAACCTGCCCCTGTCCGGCATCATGGATATGCCCACGGCGGAGAACCCCTCGCTTGGGTTCCTGCGGGCCGTTTACTTTGGCGCGCAGTACGAAATCTATCCCATCATCATCTTCCTTGGGATAGGGGCCCTGACGGACTTCGGACCCCTCATCGCGAACCCGATCACGTTCCTGCTGGGCGCTGCCGCGCAGTTCGGCGTGTTCGTCTCCTTCATCGGGGCCAACTGGGTCGGCCCCATCGCCAAAAGCTTCGGCCTCGACGTGGCCTTCAACATCAAGCAGGCCGCGAGCATCGGCATCATCGGCGGCGCGGACGGCCCCACGAGCATCTACCTGACCATGAAGCTGGGACAGGAGGAGATACTGGGCGCCATCGCCGTTGCGGCCTACAGCTACATGTCCCTCGTCCCGCTGATCCAGCCCCCGTTCATTCGGATGCTCACGTCGAAGAAGGACCGCGGCATCGTGATGAGCGAGCTCCGCCCCGTCAGCAAGCGCGAAAAGGTCCTGTTCCCCATCATCTGCACCATCGTGGCCGGTCTGGTGCTTCCGGCCTGCGTGCCTCTGGTTGGTACGTTGATGTTCGGCAACCTGCTGCGCGAGTGCGGAGCCACGGAACGCCTGAGCCAGACGGCCCAGAACGAGCTCCTGAACATCACCACGATCTTCCTGGGCCTCGCTGTCGGCTCCACGATGGAGGCCGACAAGTTCCTGCAGGCCCGGACGCTCATCATCGTCCTGCTCGGTCTGATCGCCTTCATCTTCAGCACGGTTGGTGGGGTCCTCTTCGGTCAGCTCATGAAGGTCCTCTCGGGCGGCAAGATCAACCCGATGATCGGCTCCGCAGGCGTTTCGGCCGTCCCCATGGCAGCGCGCGTCGTGCAGCGGGTCGTCCAGGAGGAGTACCCCGGCCACTTCCTGCTGATGCACGCTATGGGGCCCAACGTGGCGGGCGTCATCGGCACCGCGGTTGCGGCGGGCGTCATGTTGACGCTCCTCTCCAAGTAGGGAATCTGCCATCCAAATATTTGTCGAGGTAGCGAACGAGCCGCCCCCTGAGGGGCGGCTTTGCTCATGGCCAGCGCCCTGTGCGACTGTACGGGCTGGCGCTCGTTTGCTACAATAATCAACCCACGTTAACCTACCGCAGGCCCCGGAGCCTGCGTTGCCAAAAAGGTGTGAGAGCGGGGGTCGAGCGACCCCTAAGGGTTTCAGGATTGGGAGGGATGGTTCCATGGGTCAGTTTGAAGGAGACGTCGTGCTGGGGAAGCTGTCGCCGGACGCGCTCCGCCGGAACGTGCTGCGCTACGCGGGAGCGCCCCGGAAGGACTTGATCGTCGGAGGCGGACTCGGCGAGGACGCTGCGCTGATTCGATGGCCGGACGCCGAGCGCTTCCTCGCCGTGGCGTCCGATCCCATTGTGGGGGCCTCGGAGGGCGCGGGGGAGCTCCTGGTCCACGTGAACGCCAACGACGTCGTCTGCAAGGGCGGCGAGCCGTCCTGGCTCATCGTGACGCTAATCATACCGGCGGGGGAGGGGGTCGCCATGGTCAGCCGGATCATGCAGGAGGTGCACGAGGCCTGTGCGGCCATGGGGATCGCCGTGGTGGGCGGACACACGGAACTGTCGGACCGCTACGACTGGCCCGTCATCGTGGGGACGATGATGGGGCCAACCAACTGCCAGCTGGGGATCAACCGGATACGGCCGGGCGACAGGCTCCTCGTGACCGGTCACGCCGGGCTTGAGGGGATGTCCATCCTGGCGCACGACAGGCCGGACCTCCTGGACGGCCTCAGCGCGGAGGAACTGACGACGGTCCGCGCCTGGAGAAAGGACCTCTCCGTCGTTCCACCGGCTCGGGCCCTTCGGGACTTTTCGCACTACATGCACGACCCCACGGAGGGCGGCCTGGAGGGCGCGCTCCTGGAGGTCTGCAAGGCTGCCGGGCTTCCGTTGACGCTCGACCGCGACGCCGTCCCCATCTCTCCCATCACGCGGAAGGCCGCGGCGTCCCTGGGCTTCGATCCCCTGCGCCTGATCTCGTCGGGGATGCTGATCGCCGCTGTCCCGGAGGAGAGAGTGGAGGCTGCCCAGGCCGCCCTCCTTCAGAATCGTATCCCTTCAAGCGTTATAGGACAATTTGGCACGGCGGAGGGTGAGGCCGCGGAAGAACGGCTGGACATGCACGAAGAGCTGTGGGACCTCCTGGCCAGGGGAAGGGCGTAGCGCAGCGGATATAGTATAATAGGGAACCAACTGGATTGTTCTTTTGCAGTGGTTATAGTTTTGTCATAGAGGAGAGCTTATGCGATGGCGAGTTCCAGCGGGAGCGAGATGGCAAGAGGGGATTTTTTTGACAAATCGTGGCAGCGGACGAAGCTGTGCGGCGATTTCTCCACAGAGGATGCGGGCAAAGAGGTCCGGGCCAACGGATGGGTGCGTCGGCGGCGCGACCTGGGCGGCATCATCTTCATTGAGCTGTGGGATCACACGGGGTCCGTTCAGGTGGTGTTCAACCCTGAGGCGGGAGATACTCACGAAGCCGCGGGTGGACTGAGGAGCGAGTACTGCGTTGCGGTGCGGGGCAAGCTCCGGATACGGCCCGAGGGCACGGAGAACCCGACGCTGAAGACGGGCTCGGTGGAGATCGTCGCCCAGGACCTCCTGGTCCTGTCCAAGGCGTCGCCCATCCCCTTTGAGGTGGGGGAGGCGACGGACGACGTGGATGAGAACCTGCGCCTGACCTACCGCTACCTGGACCTGAGGCGCGAGAGGATGCAGAACAACCTGCGCACCCGCAGCCGAATCAACGCCTTCACGCGGCGCTACCTGGAGGGGCGGGGCTTCATCGAGCTGGAAACGCCCATCCTGACGAAGGCCACCCCCGAAGGGGCCAGGGACTACCTCGTCCCCAGCCGCGTCAACCCCGGGACGTTCTACGCGCTGCCCCAGTCCCCCCAGCTCTTCAAACAGATTCTGATGGTCAGCGGCTTCGACCGCTATTACCAGATCGCGCGCTGCTTCCGGGACGAGGACCTCCGGGCGGACCGTCAGCCAGAGTTCACGCAGGTGGACATCGAGATGAGCTACGTCGTCGAGGACGACGTCATGGAGCTCATCGAAGGGTACATGAAGGGGCTCTTTAAGGAGGTCCTGGGCGTGGACGTTCCGACGCCCTTTGAGCGTATGCTCTACTGGGACGCCATGGACCGCTACGGGAGCGACAAGCCGGACCTGCGCGTCACCCTTGAGCTCTGCGACGTGGCCTCCGTCTTTGCAAAGGCCTCCTTCGAGCCCTTCAAGCAGGTGCTGAACGGCGGTGGCGTGGTGAGGGCGTTGGCGCTGCCGGGCGGAGCGGCGCTTTCGCGCAAGGAGCTGATGGACCTTGAGGACCGCGCCAAGAAGTTCGGCGCGTCGGGGCTTGCGGCGTTTCAGATGAAGGAGGGAGCTCTTAAGGGCCCTCTGGTTAAGTTCCTCACCGAAGGGGAGTTGGAGGAACTCTGCCGGATCGCCGACCTGAAGGACGGGGACGCGCTGTTCGTGCTGGCGGACGCCTCCCGCGCCAAGGCCTGCACCATCCTGGGCGTTCTGCGCCTTGACCTGGGCCGAGCCCGCGGCTTCATGAACGAAAAGGAATGGCGCTTCCTCTGGGTGACGAAGTTCCCGCTCTTTGAGTGGAGCGACGAGGAGAAGCGCTGGGTGGCGATGCACCATCCCTTCACCTCCCCCGTCCTTGAGGAGGGGGACCTGATGGAGCGCGACCCGTCGAAGGCCCTCGCCCGCGCCTATGACTGCGTCCTGAACGGCAACGAGGTGGGAGGAGGCTCCATCCGAATCCACGATCCGGAGGTGCAGGCTCGGCTCTTCAAGTGCCTCGGCATCTCGCCAGAGGAGGCCAAGCGTCGATTTGGGTTCTTCCTGAACGCGCTCTCCTACGGGACGCCCCCCCACGGCGGCATCGCCCTTGGCGTGGACCGTCTGGTGATGCTCCTCTGCGGCGGGCAGTCCATCCGGGACGTCATGACGTTCCCCAAGACCCAGCGGGCTCAGTGCCTGCTCTCGCAGGCCCCGGACGTCGTGGAGCAATCCCGGCTCGACGAGCTCCGGATCGCCGTCGTGCCCCCTGAGGCGGAATAAGGGTGTTTGGCGAATCGTGAACCGAGGGAGGAAACGGCATTGAGGGCTGAATTTTGTCACGTCAACTTCAACGTCCTGGACCTGGAACGGAGCCTGGCCTTCTACGAGGAGGCCCTTGGCCTGCACGAGGTCCGGCGCAAGGAGGGGCAGGACTTCATTCTCGTCTATATGGGCGACGGGACGACCGACTTCACGCTGGAGCTCACATGGATGAGGGAGCGCAAGGAGCCCTACGACCTGGGCGAGGAGGAGTTTCACCTGGCCTTTCGGGTGGAGGACTACGACAAGGCCCTCGCCTTTCACCGCGAAAAGGGCTGGGTCTGTTTTGAGAACGAGGCCATGGGAATCTACTTCATCAAGGACCCGGACGGGTACTGGCTGGAGGTCCTCCCACCCCGCTGATGACGGTCCTCAGGCCTCCCGTTCCTCCGGCGCTCGACGCTCCGGGGCGGACGGGGGCCTTTTTTATGCGCCAAAGACCTGACGGCCTCCGACGAAGGTCGCCCTGACGTTGAAATCGTCGTCGAGGCAGACGATGTCCGCGTCCATTCCGGCTGCAAGCTCCCCTTTGCGCGTCAGGCCTAGGAGGCGGGCCGGGTTTCGCGAGGCCGTCGCCGAGAGCTCGGACAGGGGGCGACGAGTGGCTTGGTGGAAGTTTCTGAGGGCGCGGTTCATCGTGAGGGCACTCCCCGCAATCGTCCCATCCCCACTGACGGGCAGGCCATCCCGGACCGTCACGACGCCGCCTGCGAAGCGATAGTCCCCCTCGGGCAGGCCCGCTGCGCGCATGGAGTCTGTGATCAGGACGAGGCGGTCCGCCCCGATGAGCCGACAGACGGGCTCAAAGAGCTCCGGCACGACGTGCCGTCCGTCTGCGATGAACTCGCACATGACGTCGGAGACCGCCGCGGCCCCGACCATCCCTGGGCTTCGGTGGTGGAGGCCGCGCTGCGCGTTGAACAGGTGCGTGATGGAGCGTGCCCCCGCCCGCACGGCGGAGAGCGCCAGGTCGAAGTCCGCCGTGGTGTGCCCCAGGGAGGGCACGATGCCCAGTTCCCTGAGACGGCGCGTGAAGGAGTGCTGTGGGTCCAGCGTCGGCGAGAACGTGACGATGCGCAGGACGTCTGCGCGCTCCGCCACCCAGGAGACATCCGGGGAGCGGCTGATGAAGGCCGCCGGGTGTGCGCCCCGCATGGCCTCGTCGATCCACGGCCCCTCAAGGTGCATCCCCAGGATGGCCGCGCCGGGCAGGGGGCGTGCCATGCCCCGGCGCACGGCGCGGACCGCAGCGTCGATCTCTCCCATCGGAGCGGTGACGGAGGTGGGCAGGAAGGCCGTGACGCCGTCCTTGGCCATGGCCAGGCTCAGGGCGTCGAGGGCCTTGTCCGTCGCATCCATGGCGTCGTAGCCCATGGCCCCGTGGACGTGTACGTTGACGAAGCCCGGCAAGATGTACCGCCCGCTGGCTTCGACGCGCTCCGCCTCGATCCCGTCGGTCCGCTCCACAGGAAGGCACGCGAGGACCCTGCCCTCGAAGAGCAGGGCGTGCCCCTCCAGCATCGCGCCGCCCCACAAGATCCTTTCCCCTGACAAGAGCTTCATGGACCCCTCTCCCCTCGAACGCCCGCGCCCTTCACGTGCGGGCGTCGTTTGATCGTATTATAGCGGGAGCAGGGCGACTTTTCAGGACTCGTTGTATTTTATGGTGCGTGGAACGGAAAAAGACGCTATACTTTCAAAATGCTTTTAGGGCTTTCAGGTTTTCCGGCTCGACATTTTGCCTTGGAGGTTGGTTCGATGAAGCTGAACAATATCATGAAGCAGGCCCAGAAGATGCAGGCGCAGATGATGCAGATACAGGAAAAGCTGGCGGAGGAAACCGTGGAGGCCAGCGTGGGCGGCGGCATGGTGAAGGCCGTGTTCACCGGGAGCGGGGACCTGGTGGGAATCCACATCGACCCTGAGGTCATCAAGCCCGACGACCGGGAGATGCTGGAGGACCTCGTCACGGCTGCGGTCAACGAGGGGCTGAAGCAGAGCAAGGAGCTGGCTGCCCAGAGGATGGGCAGCGTGACCGGCGCCCTTGGCGCCATGGGGCTCGGAATGTAGGCGGCGGCCTTGGACCCTATCGCGGACCTGATCCTGTCCTTTACGAAGTTCCCTGGCGTCGGGAACAAGAGCGCGAGGCGGATGGTCTTTTACCTTTTAAAGAGGGATTCTGCAGAGCTTCAGGACCTGGGGAGGCGCATCGCCACCCTGAAGGATGAGCTTTGCGTCTGCAGCAGGTGCGGCAACGTATCGAGCGGGGACCCCTGTCCGATCTGCAGCGACGCGTTGCGGGACCGGCAAACGCTCTGCGTCGTGGAGGACATCGACGACCTGGTTTCCTTTGAGCAGGCGGGGATCTACAACGGCCTCTACCACGTTCTGGACAACCGCGTTTCCCCCTTCGACGACGAGGACCTGAGCCCGGAGAGCGTGGATTCCCTCCTGTCGCACATTCGGGAGCTCGACGCGAAGGAGGTCATCATCGCCACCAACCCCCGCATGGAGGGGGACCTGACGTACTACACCCTCCTCGACGCGTTGAGGGAGGCTCCGGGGATGCGCGAGGGGATGAAGATCTCGCGTCTGGCCTTTGGCCTGCCGGTCGGCGGCTCCATCGAGTTCGCCGACAAGATGACGCTGCACACGGCGCTTGAATCGCGCACGGCCGTGTCCGCAGGAAATGGGGGCGGGGAAGAAAAATGAAGAAGTTTTCGTTCGTCATCGTCGCGGGGGGCAGCGGCAGCCGCATGGGGGGGGAGCGAAAGCAGTTCCGTCTCCTGGGCGGTCGTCCGATGTGGCGATGGAGCGCGGAGATGGCGGCCTCCATGGCGGAGGAGGGCATCGGGGAGATCGTCCTGGTCCTTCCCAAGGGCGAGGTGACCCCGCCGCCCTGGCGCCAGAGCGCCCGCATCCCGCTGCGCCTGGCGGGCGGCGGCGCCTCGCGGGCTGAGTCCGTCCTCAGCGGCCTCAACGCGGCGTCCTTCGACTACGTCATGGTTCACGACGCGGCCCGTCCCTTCATCAGCATCTCCCTGATGCGCCGTCTTATGGAGGAAACCAGCGAGGGCGTAGGGGCCGTCCCCGTCCTTCCGGCATCGGACGCCATCAAACGCATTGACGGAGAGCGGGTGGAGGCGGTCGATCGTGACGGCCTCTACATGACCCAGACCCCTCAGTCCTTCTACAGGCCGACCCTGATGGCCGCTTTGCGGGATCGCGGCTCCGCCGTGAAGGACGAGGCCGAGGCGTGGCTGGCCTCAGGCCTGGAACTGCACTGCGTGGAGGGGGAGCGCCTGAACTTCAAGGTGACCTGGCCCGACGACCTGCACATCGCGGAGAGGATCGCAGAGGGGCGGCGAGCCCCAACCGTCCGGACGGGGCTGGGGTACGACGTCCATCGTCTGGTCCCGGAACGCCCGCTGATCCTTGGCGGCGTCCTGATCGAGGACTCCCCCCTGGGGCTCCTGGGACATTCCGATGCCGACCTGCTGGCCCACACCGTCGCCGACGCGATCCTGGGGGCGGCGGGCCTGCCCGACATCGGGACGCTCTTTCCCGCCAGCAGCGAGGAGTACCGGGATGCGGACAGCATGGAACTTCTCAAGACGGCCGTGGACCTCGTCGTCGAGGCGGGGTGGACGATTGCCTGGGTGGATGCCGTGGTCCAGGCGCAGGTCCCGCGCCTCGGCCCTCACCTTGCTGAGATGCGAAAGCGGCTCTCGGCAATTTTGAACCCGGATCTGCCCAACTGCGTCAGCCTCAAGGCGAAGTCCGCCGAGGGGACGGGCGACCCCGGCCTTGGGGGCTCCATGACCTGCTGGGCCTCCGCCACCCTGTACGGGGACGGGACAAGATGATCCGCACGCGCTTTGCCCCCTCGCCGACGGGGGAGTTGCATATCGGCGGTGCGCGCACCGCTCTCTTTAACTTTCTGTGCGCCCACTCAGCGGGGGAGGAGGGGCGCTTTATCCTGCGCATCGACGACACGGACGCGGAGCGCTCTCGGCCGGAGTTCGAGGCCGCGCTGATCGACGACCTGCGCTGGCTGGGGCTCGATTGGGACGAGGGGCCGGGCATGCCCTCAAGCGCGAGTTTCCGGCAGAGCGAACGCAGAGCCCTCTATCGCCACGAGATGGATCATCTGAGGGCGATCGGGGCGGTCTACCCCTGTTTCTGCTCGGAGGAGCGATTGGCCGCCCTGCGCCGGGACCAACTGGCGCGGGGAGAACCGCCGCGGTACGACGGGCGGTGCCGCGGACTCACCCCTGAGGAGGCCGCTCGCCGCATCGCCGACGGAGAGCGGCCCTGCTGGCGCCTGGCGCTGCCGGACCAGGACATCGCCTTTGACGACCTCGTCCGCGGGCAACAGTCCTTCCCCGCTGGGTCGATCGGCGACTTCGTCCTTGAGCGGAACGACGGCACCGTGACCTACCTGTTCGCCTCCGCCGTGGACGATCATCTGATGGACGTCACCCACGTTATCCGCGGGGATGAACACGTCCCCAACACGGCGCGCCAGCTCGCGATCCTGGACCGGATGGGGTGGCCGCGTCCGGCCTTTGCCCATATCCCCATGGTCCTCTCGCCGGACCGGCAGAAGCTGAGCAAGCGGACGGGCTCTACGCCCATTCGCGAGTACCGCGAACGGGGGTTCCTGCCCGATGCCTTGATCGCCTACCTGGCGACGCTGAGCTGGACGCCTCCAGAGGGTACGCCGCTGCTGGACCTGAGCCGTCTGCCGGCGTCCTTCTCCCTCTCGGCGATCGTCCGGTCCTCGCCGGTCCACGACGAAGGGCACCTGCTCTACTGGCAGAGGCAGGCCATGGAGCGGCGGGGCGGAGCCCGGCTGGCCCTGGACCTCGCCGCCGCGACGCCGAGTCTCTGCCCCTGCGTCGATCGCCTCGCGCCGCTGATCGAGGACATGCTTGAGGAGACGCCCTTCCTGCCCGACCTGCGCGACGCCCTTGCCTTTTTGACCCAACCTCCCGAAGGGGAGCGCTCTCCCTGGATGCCGGCCCTCGCCGCAGCCCTTGCGGGGGCGGAGGACTGGAGCCCGGAGGCCCTGAAGTCGGCCCTGGGCGCCTTCATGAAGGGACAGGGCCTTAAGGGGCGCGAGTTCTTCCACCCGCTGCGCCTTTTCCTGACGGGTGCCGACAAGGGGCCGCCACTGCCGCTGGTGCTGTTCGCCATGGGGAAGGAGGCGTGCTGTGCGCGCCTGAACGGAGGTTCTTGAGCATTCTGGTATAATGATAGAATGCAGAGGACCTGAAGGGCGGTGAACGGCGTGGCGGGCGTCTACTCGCACAACAAGGTGTGTGACGTGGAGAACTGGGTTGGAGAGCTGGAGCTGGGCAGCTTTGAGCAGTACGTCCTCATCGACGAGGTCGTCGAGTTGCCCTCCTTCGAGGCCTACGAAGAGGCGATAGAGAACTTCTGGCCTGCGTTCATCGAGGACAGCAGCATCTAGGGAAGCGCCGACGAAGCAGGAATCGCGAAGCGGAGATGTTTTTGACCTTTACATTTTCATGGACAGGTGATAAACTCAAAAAGTTGTTGATGGGCTAACAACTTGGCTTTGGGTGTGAACAGGGCCTCTGGGGCCCGCTGAAGTTTTAGATAAAATTTGAGTGAAGGAGTGTCTTTATGGCAACTCGGAGAGAACCCCGTTTCAAGCTGTCGCGCCACTTGGGCGTCAACGTCTGCGGCCACCCCAAGGCGATGAAGAGGGTGGACACCAAGAAGCCCGCCCGGGGCGGTCAGAAGGTGTCGCAGTACGCCCTTCAGTTGATGGAGAAGCAGAAGATCAAGGCCTACTACGGCATCTTGGAGCGTCAGTTTGCCCGTTACTTTAAGATCGCGAAGAAGAGCACGGAGATGACCGGCGTGGCCCTCCTGAAGAACTTGGAGTGCCGCTTGGACAACCTGGTCTACCGCATCGGCTTTGCCCGTTCCATCCGTCAGGCGCGCCAGATGGTGAGCCATGGCCATATCCTCCTGAACGGCGTCAAGGTGGACATCCCGTCCTGCAACGTCAAGGTGAACGACGTGATCAGCCTGAAGGAGAAGTCCCGGACGAACGAAACCTTCCAGAACAACTTTCAGGGACTGGCCTCCTTCAGCGTGCCCTACCTTGAGAAGGACAAGAACCAGTTCAGCGCCAAGTTGATCCGGGAGCCGATGCGCGAGGAGCTCCCCATTGAGGTCAACGAGATCCTGGCGGTGGAGTTGTACTCGAAGTAGCCCGTCGATCGGGAAGGGGGCTGCGTCCCCGGTTTTGCGGTTGATCTATGGGGTTTCTTGACATGGCAGCGAGAGACGGTATAATACGCTCAGTTGTCAGGTTTTAACTTTACTAAGAACACTCTTATCAAGAGAGGTGGAGGGACTGGCCCGATGAAGCCCGGCAACCTGTCGAATCAGGTGCCAATACCAGCAGCCCGCAGGGCTGGATGATGAGAGGAAGAGAATAGTTTTCAACGCGCTCTTCCTTGTTTCGCTTAGGGAAGGGCGCTTTTTTTGTGCCGCGAGGCGGTCCTGATTTCGATAGGGAGGCAAAAACATGACAGATAAGGACAGTTTCATTTTTTCTTCGGAGTCCGTGACGGAGGGGCATCCCGACAAGGTGGCGGATCAGATATCGGACGGTGTTCTGGACGCGATCCTGAAGGATGACCCCAACGGCCGCGTCGCCTGCGAAACGCTCTGCACCACGGGACTGGTGATGGTTTCCGGCGAGATTACAACCTCCACGTACGTGGACATTCCGAAGCTGGCCCGCGAGATCGTCAAGGAGATCGGCTATACCCGGGCCAAGTACGGCTTTGACGGCGAAACCTGCGCGGTGCTGACCGCCATCGACGAGCAGTCCGGCGACATCGCCCAGGGCGTGGACAACGCGATCGAGGTCCGCGACAAGCTCTCCAACGAGGACATCTCCAAGATCGGAGCGGGCGATCAGGGGATGATGTTCGGCTATGCGTGCAATGAAACGAAGGAGTTCATGCCCATGCCCATCGCCCTGGCCCACAACTTGGCGCGTCAGCTGACCAAGGTTCGGCGCGACGGGACGATCCCCTACCTCCGCCCGGACGGCAAGACCCAGGTTTCCCTCCGTTACGAGGGACATAAGGCCGTTCACGCGGACACGATCGTCGTTTCCGCACAGCATCACCCCGAAGCCGGCCTCAAAGAGATTCGCGCGGACATCATCGAGCACGTCATCAACCCCATCGTCCCCGATGCCCTTCTCGACGCGGACACCCGCATCTTCGTCAACCCGACGGGGCGCTTCGTAAAGGGCGGACCGATGGCCGACACGGGGTTGACGGGGCGCAAGATCATCGTGGACACCTACGGCGGATGGATTCCCCACGGCGGCGGCGCCTTTTCGGGCAAGGACCCCACGAAGGTTGACCGCAGCGCCGCGTACATGACGCGCTATGCGGCGAAGAACATCGTGGCCGCCGGCATTGCGGACAAGTGCCAGATCCAGGTAGCCTACGCCATCGGTGTGGCGGAGCCCGTTTCGTTGAACGTGGAAACCTTCGGCACGAGCAAGATCAGCCACGAGAAGATCGTCGAGCTCCTCCGAGAGCACTTCGACTTCCGCCCCGCCGCGATCATCCGGGACCTCGACCTTCGCAAGCCACAGTATCGGGCCCTCGCTGCTTATGGGCACATGGGGCGCATCGACCTGCCGCACCTGCCCGGCTGGGAGAAGACGGACAGGGCAGAGGAGCTGCGCAAGGCCGCCGGACTTTAACGCACCGACAAAGGAATAGCAGACATGGGGGGACGCCGCAAGGCGTCCCTTTAGTTAAGTCTTAAGACCTATTTACAAGGACTATTCTTGAGTAATAGAATTACTCGTATGATGATTGACTCTTTGATTCCATCCAAGACGAGAATAAAGCTCCTCGTGAAGTTCTTCCTGAACCCGGACGTCACGTCCTACCTGCGTGGGCTGGCTGAGGAGTTTGGGGAGTCCACCAACGCCGTGCGGGTGGAGCTGAACCGGCTGTGCTCTGCGGGCTTCCTGGAGGAGGGGCCTGCCGAGGGACGCAAGCGCACCTATCGCGCCTGCCGGAGTCACCCGCTCTTTCCGGAGTTGCACCGGATTGTGCGCAAGGTGCTGGGGATCGATCAGGTGGTGGAGGGGATCGTCCAGCGCATGGGCTCCGTGCGCGCAGCGTTGATCACGGGCGACTACGCCCATGGGATCGACAGCGGGATCATCGACCTGATCCTGGTGGGGACGGTCGATCGAGCGTATCTGGGCGAGCTTGTGGAGAAGGTGGAGGGCCTGATTGCGCGGAAGGTTCGGGCACTCGTCCTGACCCCGGAGGAGTACGATACCCTGCGCGGGACCCTGCGTCCGGAGGAGTCCCTGTTCGTCTGGGGCGAGCAGGATGAAGTTCTGCAGAAGCAAGTGAGGGATGCGGGGTAACATGATGGACAAGTCCACGGATGCCGGTTTCGACCTGATCATCGAGCCCAATCGAACGACGGGAGCCTTTTTCCGGGAGCTTCTGCGCTATCGGGAGTTGTTCTATTTTCTGGCCTGGCGCGACATCCTGGTGCGCTACAAGCAGACGGTCATCGGCGTCGCCTGGAGTGTGATCCGGCCCCTCCTGACCATGCTGGTGTTCACCGTGGTGTTCGGCAGGCTGGCCAAACTGCCCAGCGAGGGCGTTCCCTATCCTATCCTGGTGTTCTCGGCGATGCTGCCGTGGCAGTACTTCGCCAACGCGATGCAGGAGAGCTCAAACTCCCTGATAGCGGAGTCCCGCCTGATCAGCAAGGTGTACTTCCCGCGACTGATCGTGCCGACCAGCTCGGTCATCGTGAGTGCGGTGGACTTCCTGATCTCGCTGGCCCTTCTGGGCCTTCTGATGTTGTGGTACGGCTTCGCTCCCTCCCCCGGCATCCTGCTGATGCCGTTCTTCTTTCTGCTGGCAACGCTCTCAGCGCTTGGCGTGGGCTATTGGCTCTCGGCCCTGAACGTGAAGTATCGGGACTTTCGCTACATCGTCCCGTTCCTGGTTCAGTTCGGCCTCTACGTTTCGCCCGTGGGGTTCTCCAGCTCCGTGGTACCGGGCCGCTGGCGCCTGCTCTACAGCCTCAATCCCATGGTTGGGGTGATCGACGGCTTTCGCTGGTGCATTCAGGGAACGGCCAGTTCGCTCTACCTGCCGGGCTTTTTGATCTCTGCGGTGGTTTCCGTCCTGGCCTTTGTCAGCGGGATTTGGTTTTTCCGCCGCACCGAGCGCTTCTTTGCGGACTTCATCTAAGGGGGCGAGTTCCATGGAGGAGAATCGGACGCTTCCCCCATGCTGCAGAGGATCGTATATCGTTCACCTGATCCTGCCTGTAAGGAGCTGTAAATGACGAACACCGTTATCAAGATCGAAGGATTGGGCAAGAAGTACCTGCTGGCGCACAAGTCGCCGCAGCGCTACATTGCGCTGCGGGACGTGTTGGTGGATCGCGCAAAACGCCTGGGGCACAGACTGTGCCATCCTTTAGCGAAGAGCTCGGGGGAGAAAAATCCGGTCGTTGAGGACTTCTGGGCGCTGTCGGACCTCTCCTTCGAGGTTGAGGAGGGGGAGCGCGTTGGGGTCATCGGACGCAACGGCGCGGGTAAGTCCACACTGCTGAAGGTGCTGAGCCGCATCACGGAGCCCACGACGGGGCGCGTGTCCCTCAGGGGGCGCATCGCCAGCCTGCTGGAGGTCGGGACGGGCTTTCACCCCGAGCTGACGGGGCGGGAGAACATCTACCTGAACGGCGCCATCCTGGGGATGAGCAAGGCAGAGATTCGGCGGAACTTCGACGCCATCGTTGACTTCGCTGGGGTTGAGAAGTTTTTGGACACGCCGGTGAAGCGCTACTCGAGCGGCATGTACGTGCGCTTGGCCTTCGCCGTGGCTGCGCACCTGGACACGGAGATCCTGATGATCGACGAGGTCCTGGCGGTGGGTGACGCGGAGTTTCAAAAGAAATGCATGGGCAAGATGGACGAAGTGAGCCACAAGCAGGCCCGGACGATCCTGTTCGTCAGCCACAACATGGGGGCCATCTCACAGCTTTGCAACCGGGTGGTCTGCCTGGACCGGGGGCGAGTGGCGCTCGATACGCCGGACGTCTCCGCCGGGGTACGGGAGTACCTGAACGTCTCCAAGGAAGCTACCGCGGTCGCTGAGTGGAGGAACCCCGGCAACCTCTTCGAGAACCCCTGGTTCAAGCCGCTGCGCTTCGGCCTCTATGGAGAGGACGGAAAGGCGATTTCAGGCCCCGTGGAGCGCAAGGACAGGGTTTGGGTCGAGATCGAGGGCTTTGTCGAGGTCCCTGACCCGGCGCTCCTTGTTGGGTTTAATGTATATACCGAGGATCAGGTGATGCTTTATGGTTCGGAGCCCACGGACCAATCGGGAGGAGAGAGGGAACTGCCCCCTTTGAAAGGCCATTTTGTCCTGAGGGTCTTTTTCCCCATCGAGTTTTTAAATACCGGGGGGTATCGCCTGGAGCTGCTCTCCAGTCTGCGGGAGAGGGAGTGGATCATCTCCCCGGGAATTAGGGAAATGTCCCTCAGCTTTACGATAGGCGGCTTGGTTTACTCGTCTCCCTATCGCTTTGAGGGGCGGCCTGGGGTGCTGGCCCTGGAAGAAGTGTGGGGCATCAAATTTTTATAAGCTGATGTTTTAAAACATTTGAGAATGCGATGAAGCGAGGGGTTTATAATGAATTCTCCTGTAGCGAAGATGATACGGCTCTATGAGGAAGAGGGCTATACAATACGGACGGGATTGAACCCGTGTCATTTTTCAGGAGTTGTTCATGCCCCCTTTACGGTATTGTTTGATGGCACCCATGTCGCAACGACGGGATGGGGAATCTCCCTGCAGGAGGTATATTTTTTTGAACAGCTGTTTGCCTCGTGGTCGCCTCGAACGATATTGATAATAGGCAATGGGTTCGGGTGGTCCTCATTACTCCTGTCGCTTTTGAATCCTCAGGCGCAGGTCGTCGTTTTGGATGCTGCGGTGGAGCTGGATGTCCCTCAGCATCCCTATATAGATGGAATTGCCCTCACTAACAAAATTGCCGTCAAAGAAAAATTGAACCTGAAGGTGATCAAAGGCTTTTCTCCTCAGGCTGTGCCGTCGGTTGTCGAAAAACATCTGAACGGGTCCGTAGATTTTGCCTTTATCGATGGACTGCACACGGAAGCTCAGCAAGCGCTCGATTTTGAGGCCATATTCCCCTATGCGGCGCCGGAAAGCGTCTTCGTCTTCCATGACGTTATCAATTGGGAGATGGAGAAGGGCTTCAAGCGTCTTTTGTCTGACGTACCCACCCCCTCCATAAATGCCTCCTCCCGCTCACATTGGAATGCGGTGTTGCTACAGAGGACCCCCAGTGGAATGGGTATGATTTACTCGGATGAGGCCAGGGAGAAGGTCGCGGACGTATTGACCGTTTTTTGCGAAAGTCCGGAGCATGTCGCGGCCTTTAAGGCGGAGACGGCGCACCAGGAAGGAATGAAGCACCTGCCTTACCGACTTTCTTATTATGCGCAGCGTCTTATATGGCACCTGTGCCACAGCGACGGAGCGACGTTACAGCGCCTGTTGCGGAGGTATTTGCCTTTTGAAAAGAAGTGAGCGACAAGGAGTGAGCCGCCATGAGGATCGGTTTTTATATGGAGTGGGATAAACAAAACTCCAAAGGTGACGTTATCGGAGAAGAGTTGCTGGCCGAAACTTTGTGCAGGGAATTACGGAAGGATGACGCCGTAACGTCTGTTGATCTTTACGCCCCGAATTTTCCGGTCAGTGAATCGCTGGACGTGATGATCTATCTAACCGTGGACATGCCACCTGTCAAGTCTTGGGCAAAAAAACATGTTTTCTATTGGCAGTCCGCAAGCTATGGGGAGTCTCTGGACGAGCTTTTCAAACGCTTTTATTCCTATGGCTACGATGGTTATATTTTCTTTTCCGAGAGTTTGCTTGCCTATCATATGGATCATGGACACAGGGGCCTTTTCCTCCCCTTTGGAGTTGACCCATCTGTATTTTCCCCGCGAGGAGATGATATCCGTTTCGCATGCGAGGTGTCTTATATTGGCAATGACATCAAAGGAACGGAACGGACGATACGCTATCTTTATCCTGCAGCTAAATTTGACTTTGCCTTATTTGGCAATTGGAAAATTCAGAGGCATCGCTTTCGTTTCTGGAAAAATCGTGAGTTTGAGCTGAATTTGCCTCCCTACAAAAAAGTTTTTGAGGAGATTTCGAGAGGGCGCATTCCTGAAGAGGACGTTCCATTGCTTTACAGTAATGCAAAGGTCAATCTGAATTGTTCCATGCAAAGAGCGGCGGAGTGGGGGGTCGTTTCTCTGAGGGTTTATCAGATCCTTGCATGTAAAGGATTTGTGATATCAGACCCTATCCCTGCGGCAGAAAAACGCTTGCAGGGCAAGGTCGTCTTTTCGGGCGGGGGCCGTGACCTGGAGGAAAAGATAAGGTATTATCTTGTTCATGAAGAGGAACGTTTGGATATCGCTCAAAGGGGCTATGATTACGTCCTTGGTTCAGAGACTGTCGCAACGCGGGCAAAAAAATTGCTGAGTTATTTGGAGGGCCTTTTTTATGAAAACGACTAAAGTGGTTCTGGCAAATCCTCCTGTTGTATATTCTACCACGGGGACGTTGGAGAACGATTTCAAATGTAAGGAGTTTGTGATTCCATCCAATTTGTGGCGCATTGGTTTTTTTAGGAATGTATTGAATTTTTGCTATCGGCATTGGGGTTTGGGAAAAGGTGTGCGTTATGGAGTGCGGGCTGGTTCGCGGTGGCCCTGGACGACAGAGCGCCCTCTGTACAAACTTGCTCCATACCCTTTCTTGATGGGATATGCTGCGGCCCTGCTTCGTCATAACGGTCATGCCGTGGAGATGATGGATGCCGTCATCTGTGGTGAAAACAGCTATGACAAATTTTTAAGTAGGATACGACGCTCCAATCCCGATATTGTTTTGATGGAGTGTTCAGCTTCAACCTTGGACATCGATCTCTGGTTTGCCAAGAGAGTATCGGAGTTTGCCGAAGTGGCAATAGCCGGTTCCCATGTAGTCCAAAATGCCGAAGAGTTGATGGAAAAACACCCCTATGTCCATTATTGGCTGAGGGGAGAATATATCCTTAGCTCCGTCCGAATGGTTTCTGAGCGAAAACCCGGTATTTATGATTCTGAAATACTTAAAGATTTGGATTCTGTGCCATTCCCGTTTCGGGATTATCCGGAGAGCACATTCTACTTTGAACATACAATGCCTACTCCACAACCCCAATTACAGATTTATGCCAGCAAGGGATGCCCCTTCAAGTGCTCTTATTGTCTCTGGCCTCAAACGATGTACAAAGGACAGGTCGCATTGCGTCGGCCTGAAAAGGTTGCCGAAGAGATTCGCCAATGTGTGGCCCGATATGGGTATAAGAGCATCTTATTTGACGATGATACCTTTAACATAGGGGACGAACGCATCAGCTCGTTATGTGACCATCTGAAAGAAATTGGCTTGCCTTGGACCATGATGGGACGTTTGGATTGCTCTCCCCTTTGGCTTTTCGATAAAATGGTACATTGCGGCTGTGTTGGTATGCGATTTGGAGTGGAAACCTTTGATCCCAGCGTTTCTAAAAATATCAAAAAGGGCCTGGAAGTTGAGAATGTCCACGACACATTGAAATATCTATCTTCAACCTATCCTAAACTCAGGTTGGATGTTATGATGATGAAAAACCTGCCGGGGCAGACGAAAGAAATCGTACAGCATGACATGGAAATTCTAGACGACTTGGGCTTCGTGGAAAAACGTGGGATCGATATTTTGAGGAGCTACAGGGTAGCGAGTTGCGTACCTTTCCCTGGGACCTCTCTCTACGAAGATTTTGTCAGAAAATATGGCTTGGACAGCTTGCGAGGGATGGAGATGTATGATGGTAATCAGGAAAAATTCAGAGGATTGTTGGAGAAACTCTATGACTGACGTGATGGTTGTCGGAGCCTCCAGCTTTATAGGCAAGGCTCTTTATCATTCTTTGAAATCCCGCCCTTTTTTAAGGGTGTGTGGAACCTATTGCCATTCCCAGGTCAGCGATGAGCTTTTGCATGTCGATATTACATCCTATGAAGACATCGAACGGCTTGTAGAAGGCGCTGAGGAATTCCTGGTTTGGATTGCCGGCTGCAAAGACGTCCGGCACTGTGAAGAAGATCAAGGGTGGGCTGAAAGTATCAATTTTCTTCCTGTTAAGAATCTTCTAAAGGCTATTCATCGGAGTGGAAAACATCTTAAAATTCTTTTTATCTCTACGGATTATGTTTTTGACGGTCAAACAGGAGGATATAAGGCAAATGAGGCAGTTTGTCCTGTTACGGAATATGGGCGTTCCAATGCAGAGGCCGAGGATATCCTGCTCCAGTCGGACATGGATTTTAAAATCATCAGGACCGCAGCTGTGATGGGACGCGGGGGCGTTTTTTTTGATTGGTTAGTAAAGGCCCTAAAGACTGAAGAAAAACTGTCTCTTTTTGAAAACGTTGTCTTTTCTCCGACGCCCTTGAAACTCTTAACCCAGACTCTGACGGACGTCATTGAGGAGTATGATTCCATTACGGACAACATTATGCATGTGGTTGGGAATGTCCCCATGAGCCGCTACTCTTTTGGCATGATGGTGGCTTCGCTTCTGAACAGCCAAACGATGCTCTTGCCAATTCAGGTTGACCTGAATCGTACGCTCTTTCAGAAAGACCTGTCTTTGATCCCGTCATCGTACATGAACCGATATGATGGTGTGTGCATGAAGGACAGAATATCGCTTGAACTGGCGGATTATTGACCTGTGTCTTTAAAAATGAACGGGCATGAGATTGACGTATCCGTTGTAATACCTGCATACAACAGAGTGCACCGAATTGAAGCCAGCATTCGCTCCGTTGTTGCACAGACTTATCCGCCACGAGAAGTGATTGTGGTGGATGATTGCTCTACGGATGGAACGTGGCAGGAGCTGAAGAGGATAGCTTTGGCCCTTCCCGTTGTGCGGCCAATTCACGTGTCTGAAAATCTGGGAGCGCAACACGCTCGTAACGTGGGAGTCAAAGCCGCTCACTTCCCTTGGATAGCGTTTAACGATTCGGATGATATTTGGGTGAAGGACAAGTTGGAAACCCAAATTGAAGCGCTGCAACGTTTGAAAACCGACCCTATGGTCGTAATTCATTCGGATATGTACCGCCAGGATGGAGAAGATGGCCAATTGCGATATGTGCCTCTTCCCTCCTTTGAAGAACCTGGGGCCTTCAAAAAGGTCCTCATGGGGTATGGTGCGCTCTTTCAGACGATACTTGTCTCCAAAACGGCCCTGGAACAAATTGGGTACCTGGATGAGAAGGTCCCTGCCTACCAGGAGTGGGAGACGACGATTCGTCTGGCCTCGATCTGTCGTTTTATACACGTTTCCAGGCCGCTTTTCATCTGGATCCGTCATGGCGGAGAGACCATTTCCGGCAACGAGTTGAGGGGATTGGCTGGATATCAGTACATTATTGAGAAACATGGGATGGATATGGTCCGACAAGGGGGGAAGCGACTTTATCTTCGCCATCTTTTCCTGGTGGCTTTGCAGTTTTTGGCAGCAGGCAGGCAAGATTTGGCCTTGGCGTGTCTTGAAAAATCTCAGGTCGGCGCTTTTTCCGTCAAGCTGTCCGTTGTTTTGATGCGGCATAAGCTGTTGTGTTGCCTTCAAAAATTTTTGCTCAGGAACTTTTCTCGATGGCAAAAATTAAAGATATGCCTGTTCGGTTAGCCTGCGTTAGGGAAGAAAGGTATCGAAAATGGACGAACGCAGTTTGGAGAGGATTATTTATGACGGAGAGGCCCTTGCGATTATCGTGAGGGCAAATTTCAGCGGCTCTGGGATTCATTTTTTCACCCAGCCGGATTTTTCACAGCAGTTGGCCTACATGCATCATCCTGCCGGGCACCTCATTGAGCCGCACGTCCACAACCCCGTGCCTCGTCAGGTCCATTACACGCAGGAGGTCCTCTTTATCCGTAAGGGACAGCTTCGGGTAGATTTTTACAACGAGGGGCAGGAGTATCTGGAAAGCCGAACGCTTTATGCTGGAGATGTTATCCTCCTCATAGCAGGAGGTCATGGCTTCAAAGTTATCGAAGACCTGGAGATGATCGAGGTCAAACAAGGGCCCTATGTGGGCGAGGGCGACAAAACACGATTTTCGGGCATCTCGTCCGCGCAGGTCGTTTATTCAAGGGCAGGGGAGGATAACTAATGAACGTTCCCGTCAATGAGCCGCTTTTGAACGGCAACGAGAAAAAGTACCTTGACGAGTGCATCGATACGGGGTGGATATCCTCTGAGGGACCCTTCGTCACACGCCTTGAGGAGGGGATGTGCCATCTGACGGGCCGCAGGCACGGCGCGGCGGTGTGTAACGGAACCGTGGCCCTTGAACTGGCACTTCAGGCGCTGAACCTGACGCCGGGCAGTGAGGTCATCATGCCCACCTTCACCATCATCTCCTGCGCATCCGCGATCGTGCGCGCAGGCTGCATCCCGGTGCTGGTTGACAGCGACTCTCAGACTTGGAACATGGACCTCTCGCAGGTCGAGGCCAGGATCACTCCCAGGACGGCTGCGATCATGGCGGTGCACCTTTACGGCCTGCCCGTGGACATGAAGCCGCTTATGGCCCTGGCACAGAAACACCGTCTTGCCGTCATCGAGGATGCGGCGGAGGCTATTGGGCAGGCGGCTTACGGCACGCCATGCGGAGCCTTTGGCGATATCAGCTGTTTCAGCTTCTACCCCAACAAGCACGTCACGACAGGGGAAGGGGGCATGGTGCTCTGCGACGACGACGCGCTGGCCGCGCGGTGCCGCTCGCTGCGCAACCTCTCTTTTATGCCGGAGCGGCGGTTCGTCCATCGCGAATTGGGGCATAACTTCAGGATGTCCAACATCCAGGCGGCCATCGGCGTAGCGCAGATGGAAAAGCTGCCGGAGTCGCTGAAGAAAAAGCGCGCCATTGGGGCCCGATATCAGGAACTTCTGAAGGACGTTCGGGGAATTCAACTGCCCCTGGAACAGACCCTCTACGCCGAGAACCTCTATTGGGTGTTTGGCCTGGTCCTGGACGACGACGTCCCCTTTGAGGAACAGGAGTGCGAGAGGCGCCTTCAGGCCCTTGGCGTAGGAACGCGCCCCTTCTTCTGGCCCATGCACGAACAGCCGGTCTTCCTTGAGCAGGGGCTCTTTAGCGGAGAACGCTATCCCGTGGCCGAGCGCATCGCGCGGCGTGGCCTTTACGTTCCGACGGGCCTGGCCTTGACGGATGAGGCGATGTGTTACGTGTCGGAACAGGTACACGCCGTGCTTGGGACAATGGAGCGCTGACGATGAGCGTCTTTGGAAGCTATAGCCGCTACTACGACCTGCTGTATCGGGACAAGGACTATCCTTCCGAAGCCCGTTACGTTGACGGCCTGATCAAGAAATACGTTCCTGCACCTTCTTCAATGCTGGAATTGGGCTGTGGAACGGGCCGCTACACGCGGGAGTTCGCACGCCTTGGGTACGTGGTGCATGGCGTGGACCTCAGCGCGGAGATGATTGACGAGGCCCGTAAAACGCCCTGCGACGGCGTGTCGTTCTCCTGCGGGGACATGCGGTCCTTGCGGTTGGGGAAAAAATTTGATGCGGTTGTCGCGCTCTTTCACGTCCTGAGCTATCAGACGATGGATGAGGACGTTCGTAGTGCGTTGACTACGGTTGAGGAACATTTGAACCCCAGGGGCGTTGCCGTTCTAGACTTCTGGTATGGTCCCGCGGTTCTCAGCCAGAAACCGGAGGTTCGTTTTAAGGAGGTCTCTGACGCTTCGATTGAGGTGTCCCGCATCGCTCTCCCCGTGTTGCATGATGATATCAACGTAGTGGACGTCAACTACCGGACCTTTATCAAAGAAAAAAGCTCCGGTCGGATCGATGAACTGCGGGAGTGTCATCGGATGCGGTATTTTTTCGATGCCGAAATCAAGCGTTTTATCCAGGAGGCGGGGATAGCGTTCCTCACCATCAACGCCTGGATGACGGAGGCAACGCCAAGCGAGGAATCATGGGCAGCGGTAACTGTAGGGCAACGGCGATGAGCAGGTTTCTCATCGTCTTTCCGTGTGATACCCTGGCCTATTCTCCAACCACCTTAAATATAGCGGAGATGTTGGCTGATATCGGAGACGTCGATATGATCACGCTTTGGGATGCGCGCAACCGAAGCGCAGCAGAGAATTTAAAATGCCGTTTTTTTTACGTCCGCATCCCCTCCCTGGCGCGACGCATCCTGCAGCACTTCCTCAGGTTCTATGGGTGGCTCAAGGCCCTTTTGCTCCTCCTGAAGTTGAGACAGCACAAGGGGCGTTATGACCTGATCTTCGCTGTGGACTCGCTGGGATATTACGTGACGCGCAGGATTTATTCAGAAAATGTCGTCTACGTGTCCCTTGAGATTTACGACGACGTCTGGCTGGCCTTGACGAAAAAAACTGGGGTGAAAATGCTTCTGATACAGTCCGAGTTGCGGAAGAGATTTCTCTTTGGAGACGCTTCGATCCCATTTAAGATCCTGCCGAATTCGAACAGGCAGATGCCTCCATCCAAGCCAAGGGCGCAGAAGGGCTTTCACCTGATCTACATGGGGGCAATCTATCCGGTCCACGGAGTTGAGTTCTGTATTGACGCCCTGTCCGTCCTTCCGGAACCCTTCACCTTGACGCTGAAGGGCGTCCTCAGCGAACGCTACCGGAGCGTCCTGACAAAAAAATACGGAGCGCTGCTGGCCTCGGGACGGCTGAAGATCGACAGTTCCTATACGCCTCAGGAAGAGGTCGCAGAGTATCTGAGGGCCTTTGACGCAGGCCTTTGCTTTTACGACATTGAAGGTAAGTTAAGGGGCGACTTTAATTACATCTCCTGTCCCTCCGGGAAGATGTACTCTTACTTTGCAGCGGGCATCCCCATGCTGGGTCAGGACGTGCCCGGACTGCAGGAGGTCCTGCATTATGGAGCAGGAGTTCTGATCAAAAATCTGTCGCCTGATGGAATGGCTGAAGGGCTTAGAGAGCTGTTCGACGATTACGCGCAGTTCGCCGAAGGGGCAATGCGCGCAGGCAGGGCTCTGTGCTTTACTCCACATTTCAAAAACATCTTGGCGGAGCTATTGGAGGATGTGAATTCAGAGGGCGGTCGGCAATGAATAACAGGTCCACCCAACTGCTCAAGGGCCTGAAGCGCCTTTACCGTTCCGCGCTGCATTGCTGGGCCGAGATGATGACAAAGGCTTCGCCGCTCGTGATCGTTCCCCTGAGCGGCGGACTTGGGAACCAGATATGGCAATACTCCGTTGGAATGGGCGCACAACTCGCATCGGGGCTACCTGTGAAGTTTGGCATGGATTGGTACAAGAAGTTTGGGCTGGATATTCAGGGCAAAGAAAAACGTGATTTCGAGCTCCTGCAGACGTTCCCAACGTTGTGGATGGAACTGGCCGATGCGAACGAGGAGGCTTTTTTTCGACGTTATTATTACTACGAGCCCAAGTACTTCTCCGTCTTCGACAGCGTAGTGTACAATAGCCTTAAAGCGCGCTACATCGGCGGGTTTTGTGCCAACAGTCAATATCTCAGCGTACTTCCTGCCGAATTTTGGAATCAGTTTTCGTTTGCTGACGATGTTGTCCGCAGAAACGAAGCCTTGGCACAAAGGATAGCAGGGACTATTTCAACAGCAGTACACGTCCGAGGAGGGGATTATATTGGGTCAATGCATGACGTCATTACAATAAATTATTATCGAAAAGCCATAGATATCCTGCAAAAATCCCTGGGACGCCAGGATGTTACATTTTATATTTTTTCTAACGACCCGGTGTTATGCAGGAACTTTTTCCCGGAGCCTGGAGAAAATATCCATTTTCTTTGTGACGATATGGGGCGCTCGCCGGCGGATGATCTGTATCTCATGACACAATGTCGGCATCACATTATCGCAAACTCCACCTTAAGTTGGCTTGGTGCATGGCTTTGCGATAACCCCTTAAAGACTGTGATCATGCCGGAGACCTGGTTTAACAGGAAGGCACCAAGTTATATACGACGTGGCAGTGAGACGGCATTCCGCGTCGACGGTTGGATAAACTTAGCGGTGGATTGAGCTAGAGGGCTAAAAACTAAGTCGATATTCCGCCTTTTTGAAGAAAGGGGACACCTCTAAAAAGATCCTCCTGTTGGAGAATTTCTGTGATACGGATATTATAGATATCGTCTTGAACGAAGTTATAAAATCGTTTTTTAGGCTAAGAAGGGAAGAGATGGTTTTGGAAAAGATAGATAAGATGACCCGAATCAAAGATATCCTTAGGCAAACGTACCTTTATGTTTACTTCCGTACGCTGCGTAAAAGTTACTCTCAAACAGGGGAAGATTGCATTGTAAGGTGGATATTTGATGTCTTGGGGATAAAGAATCCTTCTTATATCGATATCGGTGCCCATGACCCCTTTTTGTATAGCAACACGGCGATGTTCTATGCGCAAGGGTCCAGAGGCATAAACATAGAACCGGATCCACTGCTGTTCAAAAGAATTGCCCGTAAACGCAAAAAAGATATCAATCTTCAAATGGGCATTGGAAATCTTAGTGGCACCATGCCCTTTTATGTTATGAGTGCCAAGACCTTAAGTACATTCTCAGAAAAGGAGGCAAAACTTCTTCGCGATCAGCATGGATACTTGATTCGTGATGTCATTGAAGTTAGAGTAGAACCTTTGAAATATGTTCTTGATAAATATTGCGACGGAGTTTTCCCTGATTTTCTGTCTCTGGATACGGAAGGGTTTGACGAGCTGATCCTGAGCGAACTTAAAATGCTTTCCAGTCTGCCTAAGGTAATTTGCGTTGAATCCAGAGAATATGGCGTATCGGGACTACAAAACAGCAATAGTATAGAACTGTATGAAATGTTAAAACCATTGGGGTACATGCTTTTTGCGGACACGTACATAAACACGATTTTTGTTTTGGAGCGTTGCTGGGCAGAGCGTTAAAACCTTGTTTTAACGCTAGGAAAGGGTGATAAAACATGTCTGAAACAATGAGCATCATCATCGCCACCAAGAACCGTAGCGGCGAGATCAAAAAACATGCGCTTGCAAGCCTGGAGCGTTCGACCTTTCGAGATTTTCTATGCGTGGTCTGGGACGCCAGCCAGGACGAGGAAACCCGAAGAGCCGTGGAGGATGGAGCGTGGACGTTTCCCCTGAAGTACTTCAGGGCACCACGGTCCGGGTTGGCATCCCAACGCAATGACGCAGTGAAGCAGATCCTCATGCACGAACGTTCCATACGCTACGTCCTGTTTATCGACGACGACAGCGAGCTGTCGCGCGACGCACTGACCGGGGTAACGGCAGCGTTTGGAGTTCCGAACGTTTGGGGAGTCAACATCCCTCACGTCCCGCAGCTGGACGCAGATGGGACCTATCACGGCCCAGAGCCGGAACGCCCTACGCCACGGCGGATGACGCCCTACCTGCACAACCGAAGCTGTTGCCCTGAACAACATGGCATTCCCGTCGACTGGCTCAGCGGGTGCGGGATGGCCTTTCGCAGCGAAACCTTCACCCAACTGGGGTTGCGCTTCCCTGAGGCCTTTCAGCGCTTCGGCGGGTACTCTCTGGGGGAGGACTCGGGATTTTCCTTTTACTTGAAGAAAAAGCTTGGCAAAACGCTGGTGAACGCACCCTGCGGCGCGCTGTGTCACCACGTTTCCGGCGCTGCGCGGCTCGACGTTGCGGGCATGACCGCCTCAAAATGGTATAATTTCCACCTGTTGTTCGACGCGATTTATGACGGCGTCAGCGGCCCGCAACTGAACGTTTATCGGCTGAATTTCAGCCTTTTCTCTTATGCCGCTGCTCTGAAGGTCCTCTTGCGCGCGAGGAAGCCCGATTTAGCTGCGATGTTGCGGGGTATCCGGGCGGCCAGGGGAGCGCTTGCAGAGTACCGCAGGAACGGAAACGTTCAAGGGTTGTTCCGGGAGAATTGAACGATGGAGGCAGGCAGATGAAGACGGCATTGATCACGGGCATCACCGGGCAGGATGGCGCCTACCTGGCTTCGCTTCTGCTGAAGAAGGGCTACAGCGTCCACGGCATCAAACGGCGCAGCTCGATCTTCAACACCGCCCGTATCGACGGGCTGTACAGGGACCTGCACGAGGAGGCCCCTCATTTCTTCCTTCACTACGGCGACCTGACGGACGCCTCGAACTTGATCCGCATCATTCAGCAGGTCCAGCCGGACGAAATCTATAACCTGGCCGCTCAGAGCCACGTGAAGGTTTCCTTTGAAACGCCGGAGTACACGGCGGACTCCGACGGAATCGGAACGCTTCGCCTGCTGGAGGCCATACGCATCCTGGGCATGGAAAAGCGCACGCGGTTTTATCAGGCCTCCACCAGCGAGCTCTTCGGCAAGGTTCAGGAAACGCCCCAGAGGGAAACGACGCCCTTTTATCCACGCAGTCCCTACGCGGCTGCAAAACTTTATGCCTACTGGATCACGGTAAACTACCGCGAGTCCTATGGCCTGTTTGCCTCAAACGGCATCCTGTTCAACCACGAGTCGGAACTGCGCGGCGAAACGTTCGTGACGCGCAAGATCACGCGCGCGGCCGCCCGCATCGCCCTGGGGCTTCAGGACAAGACGTGGCTGGGGAACCTGGACGCGAAGCGGGACTGGGGGCACGCCGAGGACTACGTCGAGGCCATGTGGCGCATCCTGCAGCACGACCGGCCGGACAACTTCGTCATCGCGACGGGTGAAACCCATTCAGTGAGGGAGTTTGCCACGCTGGCCTTCAAGGAGGCGGGGATGGAACTCGAGTGGCGGGGAAGCGGACTTGACGAGGTGGGCGTCGATGCCGGGACTGGCCGTGTCCTCATCGAGGTGGACCCGCGCTACTTCCGTCCCACGGAGGTGGACCTGCTCCTGGGGGACCCCGCGAAGGCGGAGCGGGAGCTGGGCTGGAAGCGCAAGGTGTCGTTTTCGGACCTGGTGCGGCGCATGGTCCGCTATGACCTGGACCTCTTCAAGAAGGACATCCTGATCCGGGATGCAGGCTACGAGGTGCGCAGCGCACTGGAGGAACTGTGATGGATGGAATGGAGCAAAACGCCCGCATCTACGTCGCAGGCCACGGAGGCCTGGTGGGCTCCGCCCTCGTCCGGCGCCTGACGTCTGCGGGATTTTGTAACCTCCTGCTCCGCTCGCACGGGGAGCTGGACCTGCTGTCACAGCAGGGAGTGCAGGACTTCTTTGAAGGCGAGAGGCCGGAGTACGTCTTTATGGCCGCGGCAAGGGTCGGCGGGATCCACGCGAACGCTGCCTATCCGGCGGACTTCATCTGCGAGAACCTCATGATGGAAACGAACGTCATCCGCGAGAGCTGGCGCACGGGGGTGAAAAAGCTCCTCTTCCTGGGGAGCTCCTGCATCTACCCCAAGTTCGCGCCGCAGCCTATCCCGGAGGACGCCCTCCTGACCGGCCCTCTTGAGCCGACCAACGACTGCTACGCCCTGGCCAAGATCGCGGGGATCCGGATGTGTCAGGCGTACAACCAGCAGTACGGGACGAACTTCATCTCCGTCATGCCCACGAACCTCTACGGGCCGGGAGATAACTTCGGCCTGGAGAACTCTCACGTCCTGCCGGCCATGATCCGAAAGGTCCACGAGGCGAAGGCGAGGGGTGCGGAATCGGTGACCCTGTGGGGGACGGGAACGCCGCGGCGGGAATTTCTCCACGTCGATGACCTGGCTGATGCCTGCCTCTTTCTCATGGAGCACCATGACGGTTCGCGCATCGTGAACGTCGGGACGGGGGAGGACCTGACGATCCGCGAGCTGGCGGAGAAGGTGTGCGCCGTCGTCGGGTATGCCGGGCGTGTCCTGTGGGACGAGGGCAGGCCGGACGGCACCCCCCGCAAGCTGCTGGACGTCACCTTCCTCAGGGAGATGGGATGGCGCCACACTATCGACCTGGACGAGGGCATACGCCGGACGTACCGATCCTTCCTTGAGGGCAAAGTGCGGGACATCTAAGGAAACACTGATTAAGTCGTTAGGAACTGTCACCCGTATCGTCTCCCTTCAGTGTCTGAAACTTCATCAGGCCGCGCGAAGCGCGTGGGGATTGGGGCGTAGCCCCATTTTAAAATTTAGGGAAGCACTGAAGGATACCCTTCGTTTGATGCTCCTTGATTGCTTTTAACAACTTTTTAAGATTAATCAGCGCTTCCCTAAAATAGGTCGAGCGGCCGGCATCTGAAGCAAAAGGGGCGGACACCTTAAAGGCGTCCGCCCCCGTTTTACCTTCGCTTGATCCCGTCAGCCTGCACTTATTTGATGGTCAGGTCGGGCTGCCCCCGGCCCGTAAAGTGTACGGCCGGATCGTACATTCCGGTCGCTGAGATCGGCGGAACGACGAAGGTCCCGCGGGTGACGGCCCGTACCTTGAAGCTGTAGGTCCGCTCCCCCCCAAGGCGATCGAAGAAGAGCAGGAGGCGGTCGTCCCGGACGTCTCCGACGACGCCGTAGGACCCGGCGGCATCGTCCAGGCCCGGATCCAGCCGCGGATTCTCCAGCTCAAGGCCCGCCGGGAGCAAGCAGGAAACCGCCAGTCCGCTGACGGGCAGAGAGGGCTTCAGGGTGAGGACCGCCTGCATCCGCGTGCCCTGTGGGATGGGCTGCGTGAGGTCCAGAGCCCCGCCCTTCTCGTCGTACCACGCGCACTCGACGTCGATTCCTCGCTTCTCGGCCTTGGGCTGGGACTTGGGCGTCCCCATGACGTTCCAGGTGTAGTACCCTCTGCCCGTACCCTGCACGTTCAACGTGACGCGGGCGGGCAGTTCGGACGCGGCGATGGAGGAAGCGCTTCCGCTCTTGTAGGTCAGCAGGTCCTTCGTTCCATCGGTCAGAGTCCCCTGGAGGTTCGCCTTCTCGGCGCCGACCTTCAGGTTGTAGCGCGCAAGCGCCATCAGGGCCGCTGCGTTGTCCTGAGTGCTGTACCACCGATTTTCCTGTCCCCACTTCACGAGGGACGCCGCCAGCGCGACAGCCTCGGTGGCTTGTGGCTCGACCTCCATCCAGAGCGAGAGGAGCTGCGCCGCGTTTCGGACGTCGGATTCGAGCGTCCGCCAACGCGCCGCCTGGGGAAGCTTCGAGTCAACGGGAGCCAGCTCACGAAGTGCGTCGCCCCGTCCGCCGATCACGGCCTGGGCGCCGGCTAGCCAGATTCGGCCCGACGGCCACATGTTCTCCCGATTCTCGCGCAGGTACTCGATCCAACCCAACGGCTTCTCGCCATTTCGCGCGAGCACGTAGGTGGCATACGCCTTCGCCGTGAAGTCGTCCTTTTCCGCCGTGGGATAGTCGTCGCCAGGCATGGAGGCGAGGAACTGGTGCAGCCAGTTCATAGCCCCTGCCAGCATGTCCTTCGGGCAGTCCACTCCCGCCTGCTGCGCCTCCACCAGGAAGTGCGCCGCATAGACGCTTCCCCACACGTAGGGGTGTCCCGTCCCGGGCCACGTCTCAAAGGAACCGTCGTAGAGCTGCATCGACTGCAGCTTCGCCATGGCGGTCTCCATCCGGTCGCGCACCAGCTGGTCGTTGACCAAGAGCGGGTCCAGTGCCGACACGGCGTCCGGCAGCACCAGGAAGGGCCAGGACGCGGAAAGCGTCTGCTCCAGACAGCCGTAGGGGTAGTTCAGCAGGTAGGTCACTGCCCGCGTCAGGTCCACCATGGGCGTGTCCGCGAGGCTAAGCGTTCCGGAGATAGTTCCTGAGAAGTCCGACACCGGGATGTCGATGGGGGTCGTTCCGGACTCAAAGACTCCGGAGCCCGATCGGGACACGACGGGCCAGGGGGAACGAATGGGCAGGTCGATCGTCTGCCGGTACTCCTTTTGTCCGCCTTCCTCGGTCCATGAGGTCACGACGTCCCAGCTTACGTCCCCCGGCTCCAGCACGCTGACCTCGGTCTCCCAGCGGGCTTGAGCGCCAGGCTCGACGCGAAGGGTCTTCTGACTCTCCGCAACCTTCAGGCCGCCCTCCGCGGAGATGGAGAGCGTGACGTCCCGCGCCTCGGTGGAGGCGTTGAAGATCGACAGAGGCGCGACGAAGACGTCTCCCGGCGCGGCAAAGCGCGGAAGGTTCACCTCGGTGACGACGCTGCGGGCGATTTGCACCGGCTGTTCAGCCATCCCGAAGCGATTCTGCGAGGCGACGACGGCGAAAAGACGACCGCGCCCGCTGAACTCGGGCACGTCGAGGTCCGCTTTCACCCGTCCCTCCGCGTCGGCGGAGAGCAGTCCCTGGAAGAGCGAGAGTATCTTGAAGCGCTGCACGTTTGAGCCTGCTCCCGCAAGGGCCGCCATCCCCGCGCCGCCGGCGGGGTGCAGCGGTTCCGTCGCGCGGGACTCCACGGGGATCAGGAGGTCGTAGAGGTCATACCCCTCGGAATTGAGCTTCTTCAACCCCCAGAAGTGGTTCAACAGGTCCGGCGTCTTGTACCCGGTCAAGCCGAGGACGGCGTCGTCCACCAGCGCCAGCGCCACATCTCCCTGAACTGGCTTGCCCTCTGCGTCCTTGAGCGTCAGGCTGACCGGCAGGGTCGAGGCTGGCTCCACCTTGTCCACCGCTTCCATGGCCACGTCCAGTTTGTACGGCGTCAGGTCCGCCTTGAGGCGCGCGGCGCCGACGGCGCGGTGCGTCCCCCAGGCGGAGGCGTCCTCCTCGCTGACGGGGCGGACGAGCCACGCCGTGATCCAGCCGTTGGGGACCATGTCCTGCGTGACGGGGACCTCGACCGTGATCTCGGGGTCGTCCACCTTGCGGACCTGGCGGGAGATCGGGCGGGCCCCTTCGACGCTGAACAGCAAAAGACCTTCAAAAGGAGTGGTGAGCGTCACCTTTGCCGTGTCGCCGACCCTGTAGAACTCCCGATCCATGGAGACGCCCACGCGGTCCAGGATGGGGGAGCCGCCGCGCTCGGCATACCTCGCGTCGCTGGCGTAGAAGCGCATCGCAGCCCGCGCGTTGTCGTCAATGTCGGACACCCGTACCAGATAGGTCCCCCACTCCTCGGGACGGAAGGAGACGGAGCCAAGGCCGTCCTTCAACGTCACCGGCTTTTCCTCGACAAGGGTCAGCTCCTCAGAGCTCTGCCAGCGCCGATAGCCATCCACCTCCACGATGTTGTAGTTCCACCTGACGCGGTAGAGCGAGGCGGTGAGGTCGCCGGGGTCGGCGGGCTCTTCCTGGGGATCGATGGCAGCGATCCGGAAGGTGAGGTCGTGGTTCACCGCCATCTGCTCCTCCGTTGCCGCAATGCCCAAAAGCCAAGAGGTGGGGAAGTAGGGGAGGGTGATGGAATCGCTGACCCACCGCCCGCCGTCCTCCATAACCTCCGTCCGTAGGGTCACGGCGATGGTGGAGGCCGCCTCCCATTCGGCGTCGAGGGTCAGCGTTGAGGTGGCCCGCCCCGAGGCGTCGAGCTGCCCCTCATCCATGTCGTTTCGTGCGCCCTCAAACTTCCTTGAGCTGTCGCCGAAGGTGTAGCCCTTCCACCGATCCTGCGTCGGCTCGAAGGGGGAGTCCTTGGCGCTCCAGAACGTCTTGTAGCGCAGTCCCGCCCCGTCGGCGCCGAAGAGCCAGCGCGCGGTGATGGCAGCCTTGAAGTCGTCCCCGTGGGTGAGGGCTTTCGAGTTCGTGCTCATCTTCACTTCAATGCGTGGCGGCGCGAAGTCCTCCACGTGGAAGTTCATGGACGCCATGGGGCTCTCCTCGCGTCCGGGGACGGAGATCACAGCCGACCAGAGCCCCGTCAGCGCGTTTGCGGGGAGTTTCAGCGTAAAGAGGGCGCTGCCCATATCGCTCAGCGTCATCGTCTGCTGTTCCGTGCGGCGCCCCATGGGGTCGCGCACCGTGAAGAGGACCGGGAACGGAGCGGGCGTGGAGAGGTCCGTGCCGCGGACGATGGCCTTGAAGGGGACCTCTTCGCCTGTGCGGTAGATATCGCGCGGCGCGAAGAGGATGGCGTCATACCCCTCCCGGAGCCAGGGGCGCCCCGCCGTGTCGAACGTTTCCTGCGAGAGCAGGCTCCGCGTGAGCTGCACGTAGGTCAGGTCTCTGCCGCTTGAGATGACGGCAAGGCGAGGCTGTTCCCCCGCGTCCGTGCCCCATGGTTCCGGTCGATCGAAGGCAAAGATGCCCTCCGCGTCCGTCTTGCCCTGGGCGATCACCTGGTTGGCTCCGGAGTAGATGCGGACCTCCGCGTCGGACACGGGCTGCGTGCCCGAGAGGGTGTTGACCCAGAGCATCAGTCCGTCCTCCCACACGCGGGCGACGGCTCCCAGGTCGCTGAGGTTGAGGATCTGGTTCTCCTCGTCCCAGTACTCCGCATCCAAATCGCGCACGGAGAGCAGGAACAGCCCCCGGTCGCCGCTGGCGAGCTCGTCCACGGCCAGGCTGCGCCGCACGTGCTCGTTCAGGGGCAGGTCGAGCTTGAACTCGCGGCTGTACACCCGTCGCGCCAGGTCCTTCGAGAAGCTGTTGTAATCCCCGCGGATAACGTAGGGGATGTTGTTTTCATAGAGGCGCCACAGGTTCACCTGCAGCTTTTTGACGTTCACCAGCTCCAGGGGGATGAGGCCGCCGCCCATGGCGGTGAGGTAGGTCCCCGACGTGGGGATGGAAACGCTGGGCTCCAGGTCCGGCATGATGACGGCCTGCTTGAAGTCCTCCTTCAGGGCAAGCCCGCCCTCCTTGGAGGGCAGCCCCCGTCGCAGCGTCACGACGAAGCGGCTGCGCGGCTCGAAGTCCCCGCGAATCTGAAGGGCGTTCCCGCTCCAGTTGGAGTCCAGACGAAACTCTACTGGTGGCTCAATGGCGACGAAGTCCCGGACGCTCTCCGGATCGATGGGGAAGTTGAAGGATGCCTGGATCAGGCCCTCATCTCCCTGGATACCCTCGACGGTCAGTTGGGGTTCAAGGACCACCCGGGACGAGAAGTCCTGCGCAAGGCCCAGGTTCCCCTCGCCGGAGGTCAGGCCCGCCGCGATACGAACGGTCAGCGTCTGGCGAGACAGGCTTTGCCCCAACGGCACGAGGATCTGAACCGATCGGTTTGGAGCGGCGCCCTGAAGGGAGAAGTGGAGCTTTTCTCCTTTCTCGTTCACGATCTGGAGGAAGCCCTGCAGGACCGCCGGCGCCACGGGCATGTTGAACGCGAGGGTGAGGCGCGCGCCGTCGCGTCCCATGACAGCCTTGACCGCGGTCGGCGTCAGGGGGTCCGTCTGGAAGGAGAAAGATCCGGACGGGATCTGCTTGCCCTTTCGGTCCGTCAGGCCCTCCCGAAGGCGCGCCGTGTAGGACGTTCCCATGCGGAGCGGCGCCAGGAGGCGCGCGGTGAAGGTGGTTTCGTTCTGCCACTTCCCCTCGGCCTGAATCGCCGGCGTCACCTCGAAGGGGAACTCCTCAACCCCCATCGCCCTCCCCACGTCCTTCTTCGTGGCGACGGCGTTCTTAAAGACCAGACGGAAGGAGACGTTGTCCGAAACCCTCCCCGTCGGGGCAAAACTCTGCACCCCGGCCGGAAGGGCAGCCCGGCCCGGCGCCGCCCCAAGGCAGAGGCAGAGCACCGCAAGGATCGTTGGAAACAACCACTTTTGGAATCGCATGACAGTCCTCCTTAAATTAAGATAGAGTGATAATAACCGAATGACGAAACAAAATAGGGCGCTACACCGTAACTATTATAGGCGTTCACGGGGTTTAATCCATGGGTGGTTTTTCCAGCCCCTGCAGGCCCCGCGAAAGGGCCGAATGCCCCTCCCGCTCAGGGGGTTCTAGTGTAGAATAAACGGGAACGAGAGGGAACGGGCAGGGGAGAGCGACGGACCCGCCGCCCCTCGATGCTGTACCCGCTGCAACGGAGGTGAGGACGACGTGAACGAACAGCGCAAGGGCATCAGGCAGTTCATCATCGTGACGGGCATGTCCGGGGCGGGGAAGACCATGACGATGAAGGTCCTGGAGGACTTCGGGTTCATCACGATAGACGGGCTTCCGTCCGAACTGCTGCCCCAGCTCTTTCAGCTCTTCGCCCATCGGCCCTCCGCCGTCGAACGGGGGGTCGCCGTGACCCTCGACGTCCGCAACGTGGAGAACGCGGCGGACTTCACCAAGATCGTTGATGACCTCAACGCGGTCGGAACGAGGGTGCGCATTCTCTTCCTTACGGCCTCCGACGAGGAGCTTCTGAGGCGCTACGAGAGGACCCGGCGCATCCATCCCCTGGGTAAGCACCTGTCCACCAGCGACGGCATAGCGCGAGAGCGCGACTTTCTAGCCCCCGTCCTCGAACGGGCGGACATCGTGATCGACACGTCACGGATGGACCTCCCCCAACACAGGGAGCGGCTGCTCCTCGAGTTCTTGAACGAGGCGGAGGAGGAGGTGTCCCTGCTCTTCAGCTCCTTCGGCTTCAAGTATGGCGTCCCCCAGGACGCGGACTTCGTCCTGGACGCACGCTGCCTCCCCAACCCCTACTACGTCCCGGAGCTCAGGCCCCTCACGGGGTCCGACCGCGTGGTTCAGGACTACCTGCGGTCCTTCCCGGAAACGAACGAGTTTCTGGAGCGCACCGGGGAATTTCTGGACTTCATCATCCCGCAGTACCTGAACGCGGTGCGGGGGCAGCTGCACATCGCCGTGGGCTGCACGGGAGGGCGCCACCGTTCCGTTGCCGTGACGGAGTGGCTTTACGAACGCTATGCGCAGCCCTCCAGGGGCGTCAGCCTCCTCCATCGGGACAGGGGGCAGGGGACGACATGATGCTCGACTGGGCCCTGGGGTTTGCTCTGGGGATATTCACGACCCTGTTCCTCATCGTGGCCTTCGACGTGCGGATCTTCAGCCGGAGGGCGCGGGAGGAGGACCCGTTTCGAGGCGCCATCGCCCGCAGGTTGGCGACGGGCCCTTCCGTGGTCGCCGTCGGCGGAGGGACGGGACTCTCCACCCTCCTGAAGGGCCTCAAGGCCTTCACGAGGAATATCACGGCGGTGGTGGCGGTGACGGACGAGGGGGGAAGCTCCGGACGGCTCCGCACCGAGTGGGGGGTGCTGCCGCCGGGCGATGTCCGCAACTGCATGGTGGCCCTGGCGGAGAACGACAACGCGCTGAAGCGCATCCTGGACTTCCGCTTCGACCGCGGCGACCTGGCCGGACACAGCCTCGGCAACCTGCTCCTGCTGGCCGTCACCGAGATGTGCGGGGATTTCCGCGTGGCCGTGGAGCAGATGAACCACCTCCTGGCCATACGGGGGAAGGTGCTTCCCGTGACGACGGAGGACATCACGCTGGTGGGCCGGACGAGGGACGGAACGCGGGTGAGGGGAGAGCTTGAGATATCGGAGCGCGGGCGGGACCTGCAGGAGATATGGCTGGAGCCCCAGAACGCGGGCCCGCTGCCCGACGTCATGAGCGCGGTTGACGGCGCAGACATCATCCTTCTGGGACCGGGCAGCCTGTTCACCAGCGTGATCCCCAACCTGCTATTGCCGGCGTTCGCGCGGAAGCTCCGGGAGGCCCCTGCCCCCAAGGTCTACATCTGCAACCTGATGACGCAGCCCGAGGAAACGGAGGGGATGAACGTCCTGCAGCACCTCGAATGGGTGGCTGCGGCCCTGGGCACGGTCCCGGAGTGCGTCATCGTCAACAGCGACCCCTTCCCCGACGACGTCCTCTCCGCGTATCACGAGAGGGGAGCGGACCCGCTCTACCTGGACCACCACCAGCGCGAGAGGATACGCAGGATGGGCTGCATCTGCATCGAGGCCCCCACCGCCCTCATCATGGACGCGCAGCTGGTGCGACACGACCCGCAGAAGCTGGCCGCCATCGTCTTCCGCATCTGCCGCCACATGGAGGAATAGCGCCGTGCACTCCATGATCGAGGAGCTGTGGGACGAGTGGAGCGCGTGCCCCGGCGATGAGGCGCCCCTCGTGGAGGCGGAGTGTGGCGGGCTCTTGTCGGGGCTCCTCACGGCGCGGGGCGACCAGCTTGTCCTGGGGACCGCCCGGCTGTGGCTGGCTCGCCGCCTCCTGAAGCTGTGGCGCCGGACGTCCTGGTTCGACGCGGGCTGGAACATCGCGGACGCCGTGACCCTGCCCGCAGAGAGCGGGGGGCGGGTCCGGATACGCATACCGATCGAGTTTCGCGGGGAGCTCCTGGCCCTGGCCGCCGGGCTGTCCAACGACGGGCTTCCCCTCTCGTCCCGGCACTGGGCCTGGCTGCGGGGCCTGTGGGGGAGTTGCGGCGGGCTCTACCTCCCGCGGACGGGGTACTACCTCGTCCTGCGCGTCGCCTTGGACCCCGTCGCGGAGGCGCTGCGGACGCTGCTCGGGAGGACGGATCTCCCCTGGCGGGAGAGGCCCTTTCGCGGCGCGCGGGAGATGCTCCTGCGAAACCAGGAGGGCATCGTCACGTTCCTGTGCAACCTGGGGTTGTCCGCCGTTTCGCTGCAGCTCGAAAACAAGGCGATCATACGCTCCATGCGGAACCAGGCCAACCGGGAGCGCAACTGCGACACGGTGAACATCAAAAGGCACCTGCGCGTCGCGGCGGAACAGATGGAGCTGGCGCTTGCGGTGTCCGGCGCGGGACTGTTGCCCGGCCTGCCGCCTCTCATGCGCCGGATCGTCGAGGTTCGTCTCGCCAACCCGGAGGCATCGCTCTCGGAGCTGGGGGAAAAATTATCCCCCCCAGTTACAAAAAGTACTGTAAAATATCACTGGAATCGTCTGCACGATTATGTGACCTCTCTGCCGTCCCGGACATGGGGGCCTCCGGGGGATGGCGGCATAAAGACTTCATCGATAGGGAGCTGATGTTCGCGATGAAACTGAAGACGTTTGACCAGGGGGACGTCCGGGGCAAGAAGGTTTTGATGCGGGTGGACTTCAACGTCCCCTTCAAGGACGGGAAGGTGACGGACGACGCGAGGATCCGCGCCCATGCCGGCACCCTGAAAAAGCTCATGGACGCGGGCGCGAAGGTCGCCCTCGTGTCCCACTTCGGGCGTCCCAAGGGACAGGTGAACCCCGCGTTTTCCCTCGCGCAGATCGTCCCCGACGTGGAGAAGGCCTATGGACTGAAGGTGCGGTTTGTGGACGACTGTGTGGGGCCCAAGGTCGAGGCCGCCATGCGGGACCTCGGCAAGGGCGAGGTGGTCCTGCTGGAGAACTCCCGCTTCCACCCGGAGGAGGAGAAGGACGACCCCGCCTTCGCGGAGCTGATGGCGAAGCCCTTCGACGTGTTCGTGATGGATGCGTTCAGCGCCGCTCACCGTGCCAACGCCTCGACGGCCGGCGTCATCCCGCACCTCAGCTCCTTCGCGGGGGACCTCTTGGTGCGCGAGGGCGAAATGCTGGGCGCCGTCAGCGAGAACCCGGCGAAGCCCTACGTGCTCATCCTGGGCGGCGCCAAGGTTTCCGACAAGATCGCCGTGGTCGGCAACCTGTTGGACAAGGCCACGGTCATCCTGATCGGCGGCGGCATGGCCTACACGTTCCTCAAGGCGGAGGGGAAGGAGATCGGAAGGTCCCTCTGCGAGGAGGACCGGCTGGACTTCGCGCGAGAAACGCTGAGTAAAGCGAGATCCATGGGCGTGAAGGTGCTTCTGCCCGTGGACAGCGTCGTCGCCTCGGGGCTGGACGCGACGGAGACGCGGACGGTCGCCAGCGACGCCATGCCCGCCGACATGATGGGGCTCGACATCGGGCCCAGGACGATCGCGGAGTTCTCCGCCGCCCTCAAGGGCGCGCGGTCCGTCCTCTGGAACGGCCCCATGGGGGTCTTTGAGAACGCGCTCTTCGCCGAAGGGACCAGGGCGATCTGCCGGGCCGTTGCAGACTGCACAGCATCGGGCGCGGTCACGGTCATCGGGGGCGGGGACACCGCTTCGGCCGTCCGCCAGTTCGGCTTTGCCGATAAGGTTTCCCACGTTTCGACGGGGGGCGGAGCAAGCCTCGAGTACTGCGAGGGCAAAAAACTTCCGGGCATGGCCCCCTTCGAGCTTTAAGATATCCTTATACACTTTTGCAGGGGAGGACGAACGATGAAGAAAATTTACCTCTACGGCAACTGGAAGATGAACATGACGAGGGCGGAGACGGAGGCCTTCTTCAAGGCCTTTTGGGACGCTGCCGAGCCCTGGGCTTCAAGGCTGGGAAAGGAGCTCGAGGTTGCCGTCTTTCCGCCGTTCACCTCCATCTGGGCGGCCCGCGAGGCGGCGGCGCACTTGAAGACCCCGCCCATCATCGGCGCTCAAAACGTCTACTTTGAGCCACAGGGGGCCTTTACGGGCGAGGTGTCCATCCCCATGCTGAAGGAGGCAGGGGTGACCCACGTCATCTTGGGCCACAGCGAGCGGCGTCACATCCTGGGGGAGGGCAACGAGCTGATCGCAAAAAAGGTGAAGGCCAGCCTGGACGCGGGGTTGACCCCGGTGCTCTGCTACGGCGAGACCCTGGAGGAGCGCGAGGGAGGGGAGGCGTTCTCCGTTATGGAGCACCAGCTTCGCTCCGCCCTGACCGGGCTCTCCGCGGAGGAGTGCGGGAGGATCGTCTACGCCTATGAGCCCGTCTGGGCCATCGGCACCGGGAGGTCCGCAACCTCGGTCCAGGCCCAGGAGGTCTGCGCCTGGAGCCGCAAGCTCGTTCGGGAGATCGCTAAAAAGGGAGAGCTTGGCTGCGTCGTGCTCTACGGAGGGAGCGTCAAGGGCGCCAACGCCAAGGAGCTCCTCTCTATGGAGGACATCGATGGCGCGCTGGTCGGCGGCGCCTCCTTGAAGCCGGAAACGTTCCTGGAAATCTACGACGCGTACACAAAGGGGTAATATCGGGGCTCTACAAAGAATTTCAGTGAGGAGGAAAGTTTTCATGTCAAACCTGAAGAAGACGCTTTTCAAGGCTGCGCTCGTCCTCTGTCTGACGTTGGGGGTTGCCTCGTCGTCCTGGGCCGCTCAGCCCTTCGACGCGCTGAGCACGAGGCCGGAGAAGTCCGTCTACGCGGTGCTGAACCTGCAGGACGTGGGGGAGCTCGTGCGCTGGGCGCTCTCCCCGGAGAACCTGGCGGTCCTCGCCCCTCTCGGAGGGGAAATGGACGCAGCCTCCATCAACGTCTTTGCCGACGCTCTGAAAAAGGTCCCGGCGAAGGGCGTCGCCATCCTTGTGGGGACGGACGATCCGAAGGCCAAAACCGGTTCCATTCAGGTTGCGGCAGCCTTTCCTCCGGAGCTTCAGCCGCAGCTGGACCTCGTCGCGAGCGGTAAGGCGTCGCCTGACGACCTGTCGCTGCTCCTGCTGGGGAGCAAGTCTGATGAGTCCCCCTTGGGCGGGGCCTTTTCGCAGGTCGAGCCCATGGACGGCATGATCAAGGTCAACGGCGCGGTGTTCCTCGGAGCGAAGGACAACCTGCTCCTGGCGGCTCTCACCCCGGAGGACCTGAAGAGCGCCCTGGCAGCCCTCGGCGACAGCGGCAAGAGGCTGTCGATGAAGCGCCGCTTTAAAGCAGGGGACTTCGCCTTCTTCCACCTGGACCCTGACCTGGCTGACGCCATCGGCAAGGCCAGAGCGTCCGAGGACGGCGACGTGACCTGGACGGAGGAGGACTCGAAAGCGCTGCGGGAAACCTTCCGCGCCCCCCTGGACCTTGAGGTGGCCTTTGAGGGCTTTAAGGACCGATTCCTCGTTTCCATGGGAGCCAACGTCGAGGAAGCCATGACGAAGGAGTACCTTGCGAGTTGGGAGGGCGTCGACCCCGTGTCGGGGGGGCGCATCCTCCCGCTGGGGGAGGGCAGTCCGCTGATCGCCGGCGGCGGCTATCTATCGTCCCAAGCGCTGGATTCCAATCCTCGCCTGAAGGTGTTGTGGGACGGCGCCGTCAACGAGCTCAAAGGGATAGGCATCACGGAGGCTGAGGCGAAGGCGCTCATCAACGGGGACTTCTCCCTCTCGGTTGGGGGGAACATCTCGCTGAAGTGCCTTATTGGAGTGGACGCGAAGCTTCCGGGTGTCTTCGTGACCCTGACCCGTAGCAACGGGGCGGCTTCGGCCTTCCTTAAAAAGCTGGAGACGAGCGAAGCGGTGCCCGTGAACCCGGCGAAGGCGGATGGCTGGGATCAGATGCTTCAGGCTGACGCTACCAGCATCCCGCTCCCGCTCTTCATGGGCGTCAAGGGTGAGGCGTTGACGCTGGGGCTCTGCGACCCCACGTCCCTAGCCAAGGCGCCCGCTCCAGGGGCGGCCCTTTCGGAGCTCCTGAAAAAGGATTCGGTGGGGGCGTTCTTCATCGACTTCGAGGGGATTCGCGCCTTCCTGGCGGACGAGAAGAACGGCATTGCCGCTGCGCTCTCCCTGTACGATGCGGGCCTGGCAAAGCGTTTCAAGGACGCGCTGGACGTGCAGCTCTCCGTCCCCTCCATTGCGCTGTGGGCGCCAACCGTCGACACCAGCTTCCTGGAGTTCAGGCTTGCGGATATTGATCCGGCAAAGGGCCTGTGGGCCAAGGCGGTGGAGTTCTATCGTTCCAGCCAGGGGCTCTCTCCGCTGGAGCAGCTGTCGATGGCGCGGGAGGTCGCGAGTCAGGCGTTCCAGGAGCCTAACGCCGACACGAACGCCGCGGAAACCCTGAAGCAGAAGCTGGAGGACGCCGCCGTCGTGCAGCAGGGGAACAAAATCTACGTCGGCACGCTGGCAGGCAACTCGCGAGAGGAGCTGCAACAGGCCGCCGAAGAGCAGGGGCTTCTGGGCTCGCCCAGCCTGGAGATCCTCCCCGACGACAAGCCCTACGCGGGACAGGAGGCCGTCTGGATCGTGCTCGATATCCCGCAGGGAAGCGCTCAAAAATAGTTCGACCCCGATAACGAAACAGACTCGGATACGCACGACGGCATCCTCCGGTCCCCCTGATCGGGGGATGCCGTTTTGACGAAGGCCCGAAGGCCTCTGAAGGTCGGGCCATGTCCTTTGCTTGAAGAAGGGGAGTTGTGTTTTGGAGCAGTTCATCAAGGAGCATTTTGACGGCCGCATCGCCGCGGAGTGCCTGGAGACGCCCTCCGTGCCCCGCCTCTCCGAGAACGCCATGTGGCTCTTAGCTCAACGCTATTTCGTCCAGCGCTACGATGCGTTGGCGAAGGGGCTTCGCAAGGAGGCCAGCTTTGAGGAGTTCGCGCGCCGCATCTCGCGGACCATCGCAAGCGCGGAAACGCAGTATCTGGACGCCGCAGCTTCGGAGTCCCTGGAGTGGCTCAGGACGCTTGAGAAGAACATCGCAAACGACATCCTGTCGCGCCGATTCCTCTTTAACTCCCCCTGCCTTTTCAGCTCGGCCGCCGGCCTGACCGCAAAACCTGAGTTCGCCGAGCTCGTCTATAAACCGGCGGATCAGATGTCCTTTGAGGACTACGACCGCCTGTTCAAGTCCCGGACCAAGAACCAACAGCTGTTCGCTTGTTTTGTCATCAGCATCCCGGACAGCATCGAGGGCATCTTTGAGTCCGTCAAGGACGCCAGCGTCATCAGCAAGTTCGGCGGCGGCGTCGGCAGCAACTTCGGCCACCTCCGGGAGCACGGTGCCGTTATCGGCTCCGGAACCGGCGGACAGGCCTCCGGACCCGTTTCCTTTATGGAAACCTGGAACACCATGGGAGCCGTCGTCGTCCAGGGCGGAAAGCGCCGCGCGGCGCTGATGGGGATGCTCTTTGACGATCACCCCGATATCTATCAGTTCGTGGACTGCAAGACGGAGGACGGCAAGCTCTCCTACTTCAACATCTCCGTGGCGATCTCCGACAAGCTGATGCGCGCCGCCGAGGAGGACGGGACCTTTGACCTGCACTCCCGAACGGACGGCAGCGTCGTCCGGACCGTTCGCGCGCGTGAGCTGATGGACCACATCTCCGAGAGCGCCTGGAAGCGGGGTGACCCCGGCGTCTTCTTCATCGACCGGGCGCGCCAGGACAACCTGCTGAAGATGGACCCCGACTGGGAGATCGAGTCCACGAACCCCTGCGGGGAGCAGCCGCTGCCGAACTACACCAGCTGCAACCTGGGGTCCATCAACGTGGAGGCCTTCGTGCGCGACGGCGAATTCGACTGGCGCGCCTTCGAGGATCAGGTGTTCCGGTCCATGTACTACCTGGACCTCGTCATCGACGCCTGCAGCTATCCGTTGCCGAAGATAGGAGAGAGGACCCGAAAGATCCGCCCGGTGGGGCTGGGCATCATGGGGCTGGCCGACGCCTCGATCCTGCAGGGGATCGTCTACGGCGGAAGGGAGTTCGACGACTACTGCCGGAACCTGAGCGGCATTCTGGCGCGTTCCGCCCTGGTCGCTACCGTCCAGATGGTCTCCGACGCCGGCAAGGACCCCTTCCCGGAACGGGGCCTGGTTAAGGACCTGTTCGATGCTTTTCGCGAGGAGATCGAGGGGGAAGGGAGGCTCTTCAGTGACGGCACGCTCTTCAGCGATGCGTGGTTCGAGCGCCTCTCCAGGGACGAGTACCGCGAACTCCTCTCGCACATGCGAGGCTCAGACCTCATTCCTCTGACGCTGATCAACACGCTTGAGGAACTGCTGAACCCCATCGAGCCACTTTCCTTTGATGACGTCAAGGCCGTCCTGAAGGGGCTGGTCCGCGGCGAGATGCGCAACAGCCGCCGTCTTTCCATTGCGCCGACGGGGTCGATCTCCATGATCCTGGACGCGAGCTCCGGGATCGAGCCCAACTTCGCCTGGTCGTGGAATCGACGCATCGCAAAGGTCGACGGGTCGGGCACCGAGGACCGCGACTTCTGGCACAAACTCCTGACGGCCGAGCAGCGCGAGGAGTACCGATCGACGGGGAAGCTGTCCAACCCGGCCTTCGTCACGGCCTATGACATCTCCACGCAGCAGCACGTGAATGTCACGGGCATCTTTGCGCACGTCGTCGACAGCGGCATCAGCAAGACGGTGAACCTGCCCAACGCGGCCCAGGTGGAGGACGTGCGGCGCGTCTATCGGGACTGCTACGCCATGGGCTGCAAGGGGATCACCATCTACCGCGACGGCTCCCGTTCCTATCAGCCCATCGAGATCAAGACGGCGGAGGACGGCGCGCCCCCCCAAAAGGTGAAGGAGCGTCCGGGCCTGGTCGTCTTCGGCAAGACGATCAAGGAGAGCACGCCGTGGGGGAGCATTTACATAACGCTGAACTTCGACGGCAGCGCGCCCTTTGAGATATTCATCAACGTGGGCAAGAGCGGGTCCGAACTGAAGGCCATGACGGAGGCGCTTTCGCGCGTCATCTCGATTGGCCTGCGATCCGGATGCCGCCTCGAGGACTTCATCGACACCTTGAGGGGTCTATCGGGAAAGGAGTATTGGATGTTCGGCTTCGACGAGGAGCACGTGGCCCGGTCCATCCCGGACGCCATCGCGCTGCTTCTGGAGAAGCTGATCGAGCGGAGCGAGCCCGCAGCGGGCGGCCGGGCGGTCCACGAGGGAGGGGCGGTCTGCCCCGAGTGCGGGGCGCCCATGGAGATGATCTCCGGCTGCGCCTACTGCTTCAGCTGCGGCTACAGTCCGTGCAAATGACGGAATCCACCGTGCAGCGACCGGAGCGGCGAACGCTTTATGCTATACTGATCGGGCGCCTTGGCGGCCAGGTTTCTCTTAATTTATTCGCAGAGGAGTGTTTTCTCAGGTGCATACCGATGTGCCCGTTTTGAAAATAGGAAAGTATCGACCGCGCTATCCGCTCATTCAGGGGGGGATGGGCGTCGGCATCTCCGGCGCGGGTCTTGCGGGCAGCGTTGCAAAATGCGGCGCCGTGGGCACGATCGCGAGCGTCGGGCTGTGCCATAACTCCCCCCTTTTCAGCGTCGCGAAACACAATTACTTTGAGGCAAACGCGATCGTCATCAAGGAAACGTTGGCCAAGGCCCGAGAGCTGGCGGGCGCGGACGGCGTGTTGGCGGTCAACTGCATGGTCGCTCTGACCGACTACGACACGCAGGTGCGCGCAGCGGCCGAAGGAGGGGCGAACATCATCATCTCCGGCGCAGGACTGCCCCTCCGTCTGCCGGATTACACGAAGGACTTTCCGGACGTCGCCCTCGTCCCCATCGTCAGCTCCGCTAAGGCTGCGAGCCTGATCGTGAGGCACTGGGAGAAGAAGTACGGCAGGACTCCTGACGCCTTCGTCGTGGAAGAGCCTGCCACGGCAGGGGGCCACCTCGGCGCCACGACCATGGAGCAGGTCTACGACCCTGCGCTTTCCCTTGGCGTCGCCGTGCCGGAGGTAGTCAAGTACGTCGCGGAGGAGATGCACTCCGACGTTCCCGTCATCGCTGCAGGCGGAATCTGGGACCGCTCCGACCTGGAGCGGGTCTTCGCGCTGGGAGCAAAGGGCGTTCAGATGGGGACGCGCTTCGCCTGCACGGAGGAGGGGGACGCCTCGCCAAGGTTCAAACAGGCCTACATCGACGCGACGGCCGATGACGTCGTCCTGATTCACAGCCCTGCGGGACTTCCTGGGCGTGCCATCAAGAACCCGTTCGTGGCCGGCTACCTTGAAGGGCACGTGGAGAGCAAGCCCTGCATGGCCAACTGTCTGACGCACTGCCGCTACCGTAAGACGAGGGAAACCTTCTGCATCGCGGCGGCTTTGGTGGACGCCTTCAACGGCGATTGGGAAAACGGGCTCTTCTTCTGCGGCAGCAACGTGACGAAAGTCCATAAAGTGGAGAAGGTCCAGGACATTATCTCCGAGCTCTTCCCGGACTGACCGGACCACCCGCGCGAAGGCGGGGGAAGGCCACGCCGAGAACGGCTATGCGGAGGATGGAGGCAGATTGAAATGCAGCAACTGGAGTCGTTCCCTCTTTTCGAGCAAAAGGATCACCGCTTCATCATGCTGGGTTGGGAGGAGAAGGAGGACGGGATGGCCGTCCAGACCAACCAGTACGTCATAACCTCCGGAAAAGAAATCGTGCTTCTCGACCCGGGCGGGGCCCACGTGTTTCCCCGGGTCTTGGCGAACGTTGCAGAACTCGTGGACCTCAAGGCCATCAGCCATATCTTTTATTCTCATCAGGATCCCGACGTTTCCTCGGGTATCACCCTGTGGCTCTCCATGGCGGAGAGGGCCGTGGTCCACATCTCGGAGCTGTGGGTGCGTTTTCTTCCGCACTTCGGCATCTACGACGGGCGGCGTATCGTCCCCATTCCCGACGGGGGGAAGTCCCTGAGCCTGTCGAACGGGGCGAAGCTGGTGATGGTCCCCTCGCACTTTCTCCATTCCACGGGGTGTTTTTCACTTTACGACTTGCTTTCGAAGATCCTCTTTACGGGAGATATCGGTGCGGCGCTCTTTCCCGAGGGGAAGCGCTATCCCATCGTGACGGACTTCGAGGCCCACCTGCCGCTCATGGAGGGCTTCCACAAGCGCTACATGGCCTCCAACGCGGCGTGCCGCAGCTGGGTGCGTCGCGTGTCCACCCTGGACGTCGAAACGATCGCCCCCCAGCACGGAGCCGTAATCCAAGGCCGGGAGAACGTCAAAAAATTCCTCTCCTGGTTCGAGGGGCTTCGGTGCGGAACGGATATCATCGACCAGATTTACGGACGCTGAGGCAAAAAGGAGGGGCCTTCCATGACGGAACAAAAGAGCCTGGAGCTGATCCACGTTCTCTCAGGGGCGTATTTCGCGGGCGTTCAGATGGACTCCTTCATGTCGCAGCTGGACGAGGTGCTCGTTTCCCGGGTCCTCAAGGTGGAGGAGCGGGTTCAGGACACCTCGAACCAGTTTACCACCCTCTATGGCGTTTTGCAGGCTTTGAGGGAGGACTTCGCGTCCGGGAGCCGGGATGCGAAACAGGGCGTCGAGGCCATCAACACGATCAATGCGAACCTGATGGAGGAGATGGCGAAGTCGGGCACCAGCCTGGAGGGCATGAGCGAGACCGTCGCCAACACGCTGAATGCAACCATCAAGACCCTGGAACTGTTCCTCGAGATCGGCAAGATATCCCACAACATTCAGCGCATCGCGAGGCAGACGCATCTTCTGGCCCTCAATGCCTCCATCGAGGCGGCCCGGGCAGGGGAGCACGGCAGGGGATTTGCGGTCGTGGCCCATAACGTTCAGGAGCTGGCTGCCGAGACCAGGACGGCCTCCGAGTCCATCGACGCCAAGGTCGGCGAGATATCCGGGGCCGTCCAGGGAACGATGGAAAATATGCGCAGCATCAACGAGCTGTTCGAGACCATTCAGCGGACGTTGTCCTCATTCTCGGACTGTCTTTCCAACAACAAGACGACGATGGAATCCATGGAAACGATGATTGAAGACGCCGGCGAGAAACTGAACCGGACTTCCGCCGAAATGGAAGGAGCGATTGAAACCATGCACGAAGCGTCGAGCAAGGTCGGCGCCATGGCCTCTACGATCTCCGCCATCGTCCAGGCACAGCAGAACCTGAAAAAGATACGGCTGTGAGTCCGGGGCCCATCATTCTTTGTAACATAAGATACATTATAGGACATTATTGAAAACGAAAAAGAACCTCTACGGGCCTCCCGCTCTTCGGGAGGCTTTTTAGCTACTTCTTCAGGGACTGAAGCAACCTCAGAGCGTTGGACCGGACAAGTCGCTCCCGTTCCGCCTCGGTGAGGCCGGACGCGACAAAGCTCTTCTCATAGCGCTGCGAGCGCAGGATGGGAAAGTCCGTGCCGAACAGGAACTTGTCGAGGACTCCCGCGCTCTGGATCGCCTTCAAAACCGTGCCCTCGTAGAGCCATGGCAGAGCGGCCAGGTCGTACCACGCATTGGACAGGTAAAGCCGCATCTCGGGCATCAGCTCGTAGAGCCACAGCCCACCTCCAAGGTGGGCGAAGATCGTCTTCACCTCCGGATGGTGGATGCAGAACGCTGCGGCCTCCTTCGGGCCGACGTTTCCCTTGCCCACATACCCGTGTCCGACAGGCTCTGCCGTGTGCCACAACACACACAGGTTCGCCTCGTGCAGGACCCCCGCCAGACGCCATGTCTGTTCCTGGTCGGAGATATCGATGTTCTGCCCCTCAGGGAACAACTCCCCTACCCCAACCACGCCGGCCTCCGCACAGCGCAAGATCTCCTCCGAGGCGCCGCGGGCCAGAGGCGGCACGAGGCAAAGGCCGCTCAACCTGTCCGGGTGCCGCCGGATGCCGCTCAGGACGTAATCGTTACAGAGTTTGCAGAGCGTCAGGTCCTTGAAGGCAAACCCTCCGATCACAGCGCGCTCGACCCCCTCCTCCTCCATGCGCAGGAGCAGATCGTCGATGGTCCCCCACCGGTGAACCCTGCTGTGGATCAGACGGTCGAAGTAGGGCTCGTGTTTCGAGATCGATTCGGCGTCGCGGATGACCTCAGGTGGATAGACGTGTACGTGAAAGTCTACGGTGCGCACTTCTTCTTCTCCTTGCTCATAATGTCCTATAATATTTTAACGATCACCAAGGGATATCTTTTTCGCCTCTTGAAAGGGCGCTCACCGTGGCGGAGCTGAACCCTCTGCGGTACAACCGTGCCAGGACCTTGCGCTCCTCCAGTCCGCTCCGCGTCCACGAGTCGAGAAGCGCCTTGGCGCGGGCCAGCTCGTCGATGTCCGCGAGCGTCGCTTCAACGTCCTCCGCGGAAACGCCGCGACGGCGAAGCTCAAGGGCGATGCGGTTCTTCCCCCACGAGTCGTGTCCCTCCGCGAAGAGCCGCGCGTACAAGGCGTCGTCCAAAAGCGCCGCGTCCAGGGCTTCCTTCACGAGCGCCTCTGCCGTATCCTCGTCCAGTCCCTTCCGCCTCAGCCGATCCCGCGCGCCGGCCACGGTGCTGGGATGTTTCAGCAGGAAACTGAGGAAGCGTTCCCGCTCTTGGTTCATGGACAAGCTTCCTCCCGCCTTCATCCTCATGCCCCCTCCTTTGGGATGTCCTACGCCGTTCCGGCCAAATCCAAACTCTCGCCCAGCCGCCTCCGCAATTCGCTGCGAAGCAGGGGCTCCCCCGTCAGCGTTGGGTCCTCGGCCAGAAGCTGGCGGGATTCCAGCCTGGCCAGCTCCAGGAGCTTCTGGTCCTTCAAGAGGTTTGCCACGCGAAAGTCCGTGACGCCGTGCTGGTGCACACCGCACACCTCGCCCGGCCCCCTCTGTTGCAGGTCCGCCTCCGCAACGGCAAAGCCGTCCGACGTGGAAACCATGGTTTCAATGCGTTCTCGTCCCTCCGGTGTCGTCGCTTCCCCTTCGAGGAGGACGCACAGGCCCTTCGCCGTCCCCCGCCCGATGCGGCCCCGCAGTTGGTGAAGCTGAGCCAGCCCAAACTGCCCGGCGTCCGAGATCACCATCATTGAGGCTTCGGGGATGTCCAGCCCCACCTCGATGATGACGGTCGCCACCAGGAGGTCGAGCCTTTGTTGGGCGAAGTCCTGCATAACCGACGTCTTTTCCTCAATGGGCAGCCGCCCGTGCAGCACGCCGATGCGCGCATCGGGGAGGGCGCGCGCGAGGCGCTGATGGCGGGACGCCACGCTGTCGAGGCCCTGCCTCCACTCCTCCTCGTCGATCAACGGACACACCCAGTAGACCTGTTGCCCTGCCTGAATTCGACCTTCGATGAGCTTGAGGAGGCTCGCTTCATCCGTTGACTTCATGTGCAGGGTCTGCACGGGCTGACGTCCCGGAGGCAGTTCATCCAGGGTGGAAACGGCAAGGTCACCATAGACGGAGAGGACCAGAGTCCGCGGAATGGGCGTGGCGGTCATCACCAGGACGTGAGGCGAAACGCCCTTGGCGATCAGGGCATTCTTCTGCCGCACGCCAAAGCGGTGCTGCTCGTCAACCACGGTCAAGCCCAGCTTCAGGAAGTTCACCTCGTCCGTAAAGACGGCGTGGGTCCCGATCAGGAGCTGAACCTCCCCCGTTTCAAGCGCCTGGAGCAGGGCACGGCGTTCCGGAGCGCGCAGGGTTCCCGTCAGGAGGGCTGTTCGGACGCCCAAAGGCTTCAGCATCCTTCCGATCCGGATGTAGTGCTGCTGCGCCAGCACCTCGGTTGGAGCCATCAGGACGGCCTGTGCGCCCGAATCCGCGGCCGCCAGGACCGCAGCCACCGCGACCAGCGTCTTTCCAGAGCCCACGTCCCCCTGAAGGAGGCGATTCATGGGGACCGGGCTTCCCATGTCACGGAATATCTCGCCGATCACCCGTCGTTGAGCAGGGGTCAACGGAAAGGGAAGGGAGCGTTCAAACGTGCGGAACCTCTGCCCGGGGGCGAGGCTCAAAGAGCGCTCCGGAAGCGCTGCGTCTGCTGCGTGCCGCATCGCGAGGCCCGTCTGCAGGAGAAAGAGCTCGTCAAAGGCTAGACGGTTGCGCGCCCTCAGCCAGCTCTCCGGGGCCGACGGGTGGTGCAGCTCTCGGAGGGCAGCTGCCAGGCCCTTCATCCCGTGGCGCTCGCGAATCCTCTGGGGCAGAAAGTCGTCAAGGCCGCTGCCGTACTCCTCAAGGGCCGTATCCACCAGGCGGCGCAGGCGCTTTTGCGTTAGAAAGGCGGCGGTAGGATAGATGGGGACGATGTGCCCCACCAGCTCAGGGGGCTGCCCTGCCTCAAGCACCTCAAACTCCGGATTGGTGAGCTGCACGCCGTTGTAGTACTCCACCCTTCCATAAAGGGCCAATCGCATTCCCGGCCTGAGAGTTCTTGTGGCGTGAGGGTTGAACCAGACGGCCCGAATTGAGGCGGAGCCGTCGTCCAGGACTGCGGAGGCAGGGCCCCCGAAACGACTGGCGGAGGACGACACGGCGCGGACCTCTGCGAGCGCGGAAGCCGTCGTGCCGATGCGAAGTTCACGGAGCGGCACGAGGTCCCTTCGGTCCTCGTAGCGCCGTGGAAAGAAATAGAGGATGTCCTCGACGGTGTGAACGCCAAACTGGGCAAGCAGCTCCGCAACCCTTGCCCCCACCCCCTTGAGGTAGCGAATGGGGGACGTCAGCCCCCCAGGGGAACCTCGTACCGCGCTCATGAGCGTCACCTGCCCCCCTCTGTGCTTGTGTGCTTGCGGAACTGCACGCCCCTCAAAAAAGGCTGGCCCCTGGAGCCGGGATCGCTGGTGTCCGTCCGCAGGGGCCATTCGCCGAAAAAAGGGCCTTATTCCCTTTCTATAGATGGGGAATTGGGATCAAAACTCCCCCTTCTCGGAGTCGTCGGACTTCCCCTCCAGGAAGTTTCTGCGGAAGTGGTCGAGCAACCGGGACGAGGAAGCGTCCTGACGCCCCGACTCAGCGGGAGGCTCCGCTTCGGTTTTATCGGAGGCCTTCTCCTCCTCGTTCATCATCTCCACTTCAAATTCCTGCTGGGCCTTGTCGATCGTCTTACCGAAATCGAGGAGGAGGGCCACGGTATCTTTGAGGAACTGCTGTTTCCTCAGGTTTAGGAAGCGCAGACGGTTGTTGTAGTTCTCCACCTCTTTTGAGGCTTCCTCCAGAAGGCGCTTTGCCTCGGAGCGGGCTGAGGCCAGGGTCTGTTCGATCTGCTCCGAGGCCTCCTTCTTTCGATGGGAGAGGTCCTGTTCCAAATCAGCCCAACGCCTCTCGGTTTCAAGGCGCATGTCCTGAGCCTCCTGCAGGATGCCGGCTGCGGAAGCCTTCGCCTTCGCGATGATCTCAGCAGCCGCCTTTTCCGCCTCGTCCAGCTGCATGTGGCTCTGGGAGTCGATTTCCCTGGATTTGGCGTTCGCCTCCGCGACGATCTCGGCGGCCGTCTTTTCCGCGTTCGAGATCGTCGTATCCGCCTGCGAGGTGATCTCCTCGACCTTGGAGTTGGCTTCCGAGAGGCACTTCTCCGCCTCAACCCGTGCGTCCGCCAGTATCTGCTCCGTCTGAGCGCGAGCCTCCTCCTCCATCTCCTTAGCGCCCTTGCGCGCTTGAATGAGGGCGTCCTTGATCATGTCCGTCATGGACTCCTGCTTTTTGACGTACTCCTCAAGCTCACGTATCCGGGTTTCGCGCTCGTTCAGACGCATCGCGTAGGTTTCAAAGTCGTCCGCGACCTGGTTCAGGAAGTCCTCGACCTCCTGTACCGCATACCCTCCGAAGGAAACCTTCTTAAAGGCCTTGACCTCAACGTCCTTGGCGGTCAAAAGTTCCATCATTTAGCGGCTCCTCCTCAACCCATTCCTCGAACATTCCCTCGTGCGGCGTCACCAGGTACAAAGCGGGTTCGATGTACTCCATACGGCCTTTATGGGCAAACGCGACCCCCCCCATAAAGTTGATGAAGGGACGCCCCTCCTCCTCAAACTCTCTGGGGTCCAGCTCATGAAGGTCCAGCAGGACCATGATCCCATTCAGGAGGGCATCCCGGAGCCTCAGCTTGATGCTCTCCGAGGGCACGCCCTTAAAGAAGACGAGCCTTGGAGCGGATACGGGATGAGGCTCGTCCCGTCGCCTTGCCTTCAGCCTCTTGGCTGCCGTCCTCTGTTCCTCGACCTCGTAGTCCTCGGACTCATCCACATAGTCATCGTCACCATAAAACCCAAGGACCTGCATTAACCTCCTAAGCACCCGTCCGTTCCTCCTTAAGAACAGGATAAAAACCCCGCCTTTTAATATACCATGGACTACAGCGTCTTGTACTCGCGAGGGCCAAAAAGGGCCGTGCCAATCCTCACCATGGTGCTCCCCTCCAGAATACCCCACTCAAAGTCGCCGCTCATCCCCATTGAGAGCACGGGCAGGGGGAGGCCGGATCGTCCTCTCGCGTCCTCCGCCATCCCCCTCAGCTCGGCGAAGGCCTGCCGGACGCGCACCTCGTCGTCCGTCAACGGACCGATGGTCATCAGTCCCTCCAGCTTGAGGTTGGGCAGGGTCAGAACGCGATCCAGGAGGGCGGGGAAAGCCTCAGGTGCCGTCCCCGTCTTGCTGGCCTCCTTCGCCGTGTTCACCTCGATCAGCACCGACAGACGGCGGGACAGCTCCCCCGCGATGCGGTCCAGGCGCTCCGCCAGGGGGATCGAATCCAGGGAATCGACGGCGTCAAACAGTTCCACGGCACGACGCGCCTTGTTGTTCTGCAGGTGCCCGATCAGACGCCAGGGGGGCGTTGGATGATCCCCCCACGCCTCTCGCTTCCCCTGCGCCTCCTGGACCTTGTTCTCGCCGATCGCGTCAACGAGGGGGGCAACCTCCTGCATCTCCTGAACGCTCCTGGTCTTCGTCACTCCCACCAGAAGAACGTCCGAGGGCTTTCGTCCCGCAAGGGCCGCCGCGTGCGCCATGCGCTCCCGGATGGCTGCCACATGCCCCTTAAGATCCATCAGCAAATCCCCTCCTACCAAATCCTCACGATGCTCTCCTGAATGGTGTCGGCATCCAGGATCAGCTTGTTCCCCGGCATCACGCCCCGCACGATGAAGAAATGTCCCGCATCGGCCGGAAAACCCTCGACGTCACGCGAGAGGATCCGGTTTCCTTGAAGGAGGAAGACCACGTTCCGACCGTCCTTCGTGATCACGGTGCTGTCGGGAACCATGACTCCCTGCTGATCTCCCGCGACCACGCGGGCGGAGAAGGATCGGGAACGCAGCGCCTCCGGAGGAAAGAACGGCAACCTCAAGCACACCTTGACCTTCTGGCCCATCGTCTTGAAGGACACCACCTCCGCCTTCCTTTCCTTGCCCTCCGGCTCCATCTTGATGCGGATGGCGGCCCTCCGCATACGCAGGCTGCGCAGGAGGGACGGCGTGCCGTCCAGGTAGGCGATGCAGCGCAGCGTCTGTGGCTGAGGGATTAGCTTGCCGATGGGCGCCCCCTTGCGAAGCTGAATGCCGTTCTCCAGAAGGACGGCGGGCCTGAAGAACGGGAAAGGAGCGAAGTCCGGCCACAGCTTTGCATAGAACCAATGCCCCTCCTGGCCGTCCAGGGCCGGATAGAAGTAGGCAGGGTACGGCGCACGAACCGCAACCCCGTCCAGGGCCGCCAGCATCTCGCCCTTCGCGACCCGGCGTGGCAACGGCGAGGGGTAGGTGAACACCCCGTCCTGCGGCGCCAGGACCGGCTGCTCATCCCACAGCAGAATCCCCTCGAGGGGCTGTTCCTCGACGTAGCCTGCGGCAAAGGCCTCGATGATCTGAGGGTGGGACAACCTATAGCTGTCGAGCCAGGAGAAGTATATCCGGATCGCCGCCAGCAGGATCAGCAGAAAGAGGACGTAGTAGACCAGTCGGCTGAGGAACTCATCTCCCCTCCGGGTCATCGCTGCCCGCGTTCCTCGTCGGATGGAGCGGACTTCCTCTTGTCCCGCGTGACCTCCGCAAAGGCGTCGTGGTTGTGGATGCTCTCAGCGCTCGTGATGGAAACGGAATACCACGACACCCGAGGCTCCCGGTTCAGCGCAACGGCGAGGTCCCGCACGACATCCTCCACGAAACGCGGGTTCTCATAGGCCCGCTCCGTAACGTGCTTCTCGTCCTCCCGCTTCAGGAGCGTGTAGAGCGGGCTGGAGGCCGCTTCCTCCGCCATCGCGATCAGTTCCTCGAACCATATGAGGTGTGTGCAGCGGACCTTGATCGCGACGAAGGCGCGCTGGTTGTGGGCTCCATACTTTGAGATCGCACGGGAACAGGGGCAGAGCGTCTGCACGTGGACGCCCACGCCCGTGACCATGTCAAACTTTCCGACGCTGAAAATCCCCTCCAAATTGGCTTCGTAGCGCATAAAACTCTCGATGCCCGAAACGGGGGCCCGGCGCCGGATGAAGTAGGGGAACTCAAAACGAATCGAGGCCTCGGGGGCGTCCAGCCTGTCGCACAAGCGCTTCGTGACGGCCTCCAGCGTGGTGGGGGATATCCTGCCGCAACAGTCCTCAAGGGCCTCGATAAAGCGGCTCATGTGCGTCCCCCGGTACTGATGGGGCAGGAGAACGCTCATGGAAACGGAGGCCACCGTGGGCTGCGTCTTATCCTGCCGGGACATGACGACGATGGGGTAGCGGACGCTGCTCACTCCCACCCGGTCGATCTGGATCTCCCGTAGGTCGGCTTCCATCTGGACGTCCTTCATGAGCGTCCCTCCCCTCCCCTTTCCTCCGTCAGAACGGGGTCGGAGGCCCTCAGGACGACGCCGTTTGACGCGGTCTCCCAGACCCGCACTTCAAAGAGGCGGCAGTTCGGGCGCCTAAGGAGGGCCTCGACCCGCTTCCAGGTCCACAGGGCGATGTTCTCGGCCGTCGGCTGAGGGATGGTGTCGTTGAGGTAACTGTGGTCCAGAACCTCGATCACCCGCTCCTTGACGATGGAGGAGAGCTCGCAGAAATCCATGATCATCCCCTCGTCGTCCGGCGTCCCCTCAAGGAGCACGGCAAGGCGATACGTGTGGCCGTGCAGCCGTTCGCACTTCCCATGATACCGCACAAGATTGTGAGCCGCCTCGAATTTAAACTCCTTGCGAAGCAACATGATCCTATTCTCCTCCGCCCCAGGTCCCTGCCGACCTGTCTTTCGCCATAAAGCCGTTACAAGGACAAAACCAGGGAGAGCTTGAAGGGCCTGCTCTCCTTGTGCATCATTATACAGGACCTTCGCAGCAGTCGCTGGCCTTCACGCCGACCGGCCGCAAAGAGGCCGAACGTCAACGCCTTTTCCACCGGTCGTGCAACCAAAACCACAGTTCGGGCTGTGGGGCAATGATCGCTTCGAGGGCGCGGTTGATTGCGAGAGTTCCTCCCTCGATCCGCTCCGACCGGCTCCCCTGGCCGGGTATCGAGAGGGGGGGGAAGAAACGCACGCTGTGCTCAAAGGGTCCCTGACGGTAGATGCTGAGGGGGAGGATAGGGACCGACGCCAGCATGGCGAGGATCGCAGGTCCCGGAGAGTTGGTGCATTCGTGTCCCATGAAGGGCAGCGTCAGGGCACCCTCAAGCCACGAGACGTCCGCCAGGATCGCGATGTGGTCACCGGACCTCAACCTGTGCGCCATCTCAAGGACGGACATCGCCTTCGGCAGGACGGAGATGCCGACCTTCTCCCGAAACTCCCTCAGAACCCCGGACAGGTCGCGGTCGTGGAGCTCCTGAAAGACCGCATAAAGCGGCCGCCCTTTCGCCCGGAGGACCTGAGCACACCACGCCCCCAGGAGCTCCCAGTTTCCAAAGTGCCCCGCCAGGAAAATAGCGCCCTGTCTCCCGTCGGTCACTTCGTCCAGAAAGGAGCGCCCTTCGACGCCGGATATCCACGAGGACGCCTGAGCTGGGTCTCGCTGCAGGGCCAGGACCTCGGTGACGGTCCAAGCCAGGTTTTGATAGACCCGATCCCTGAAGGCCCTGCGCCAAGCCGCGTCCCTATCGGGCCAGACGAGGCGCAGGTTGGCGTCGATCCTCTCACGGCGCGGCTGAGCGAGCTTCAGGAGTCCGTAGAGGAACCGCTGAACCATCCGTCCGCGCCATCCGACGTCGGTGAAGGACTGAAAGGCTCTGACCGCGCACGCCGCAGCGCTCATGGGAGAACCGGCCCTCCCATGGCGCTGGAGTAAAGGGCGACCAGGGAATCCGCACACCGCTCAGGGGAACAGCGCGCCTTGATGAAGTGCCGCGCGGAAACGGCTGCAGCCCTCCCCCGCTCCGAGAGGGCCGCTTCCAACGTGAATCTCCAAGCCTCCTCCGTGTCCTCTGCCGCGCGGATATACCCCTCGTTTCCCAGAAGGGCGTTCAGGTACGGGGACTCGATCGCCGCGGCGACCAGTCCCTGCATGGTGAGGAAGGCCGCTCTCAGCGCGTCAAACCCCTCAGGCCCTGCGATGAAGACGCCGCTTTGCGCCGTGAGGGCATCCGGGGCGAGGTCGTCCGCGTTGAGCACCGGGAGCTCGTTGCCGCTCAAAGCCCCCTTGAGGCCCTGGAAAGCGGCACCTCCCAGGCACACGACGGGCAGAGGACCCTCCTCGTCCACGCCGGAGATGCGAAAATCGAAGGCGGGCAGGATCAGCGCTTCACCGTCCCTTGCCCGGTCCGGGAAGACGCGCGAGGGATATCCGCACCAGGACGCTTTCTCCTCGAAGGACGTGTGGACCGCGCGCGAGCGCAGCCGGACGATCCGCCACCACGCTGGGGCGTCCCCCCAGAGGTGCCAGAGCGCCCGTCCGGAGAAGGCGATGCGGCTGGCGCGTTCAAGGCCGGTCAGGGCGCTCCAGGCGAAGACATCCCGCGCGTCGATCCCGGCGACGCTCCCATCGACGTAAAGGGAGAGGGGGAGCCCCCGCGACCTCAGCGACTCCGCCATGCGGCCGATCAGCGCTCGCCGCCAGGCATCCACCGTTTTTGAAACGTACCAGACACAGGGGATCATCCGCATCTCCTCCGGACAAAACGATTCAGGAAACGCCGACTCATTCACGGAACCCGTTGAACAGCCTAACGACCATCAAACGGAGGGATCCGACAGCGCTTCCTGAAAACAAAACTCATAAGGCGAATAGCACCCTGCCGCGTCAGCGGACGACCGAGAGCACGTAGAACTTCTTGCGTCCGACGCGCACGAAGAGGTAGCGCCCTAAGTGCAGCTGGTCGGCGTCGATGGAGGCTCCCTCGTCCGCTACGCGCACACCGTTGATCGAAACGCCGCCCTGTCGCACGGCGCGTTTGGCCTCTCCCCTGCTGGCGCAGGCGGTGCAGGTTGTGAGGATGTCCAGGACCCCGGCGGGCATGGAGAGCTTCGCCTCAGTGCAGGGCGCCTCGCGCTGCAGCGCCAGGCAGGTTTCCTCGGACAGGTTCGAGAGGTCCACGTCCGGGTCGAACAAAATGGCGCTGACCTTCGCGACGCTCTCCGCGGCTGCAGCGCCGTGCACCCTCTGAGTGACCTCCGCTGCCAGGCGATGCTGGGCCGTACGGCGCTCGGGGTGGGCGGCGTGCTCCTCCATCAGCAGACGAACCTCCTCCAGGGGCAGGAACGTGTAGAGCTTCAGCAGCCGTTCCACGTCCCGGTCGTCCGCGTTCACCCAGAACTGATAGAACTGGTAAGGCGACGTGCGCTCCGCGTCGAGCCACACCGCTCCTGCCTCCGTCTTGCCGAACTTCGTGCCCGCCGACGTGAGCAAGAGGGGCTGCGTCAGGCCGAAGGCCTCGCCGCCGCTCGTCTTTCGGATGTACTCCGTCCCCGCCAGCAGGTTCCCCTGCTGGTCGTTTCCCCCCATCTGCAGCTTGCAGCCGTAGTGATCGTGGAGGTGCTTGAAGTCGATGGCCTGCAGGAGCACGTAGGAGAACTCCGTGTAGGATATCCCCTTTTCCGGGTCCTCAAGTCGACTCCTGATGTACTCCCGGGCGATGAGGTTGTTGACGGAGAAGTACTTCCCCACGTCATGCAGGACGTCGAGGAACGTCATTTTGGAGAGCCAGTCGTAGTTGTTCAGCAGGAGGGCAGAGTTCTTCCCGCAGTCGAAGTCAAGAAAGTGCGCCAGCTGCTTGCGCACCCCCTCTACGTTCCTCTGGACGGCCTCCAACGTGATCAGGTTGCGCTCCTTGCTCTTGCCCGACGGGTCGCCGATCAGGCCAGTCCCGCCTCCAGCGAGGGCAATGGGCCGATGTCCCGCCTGCTGAAGCCATCCCAGAGCCATCAGAGGGATGAGGTGCCCCACGTGCAGGCTGTCCGCCGTCGGGTCAAACCCTACGTACGCCGTGACCATCTCGGACTCCATGACCTCCCGCAGGCGATCCTCCGCGGTGCACCACTCGAAGTACCCGCGCGCCTTCAACACGTCAAAAGCGTTGCATGACATCAAACCCGCCCTCTCATCCTCAAGACGTAAAGCCAACAAGGACCGCGCCGCGACGAAATGCGCGCGGAACCCTCAGGCATATGCTCCTTTTTATTATAAAACATAAACGAAAAAAGTGGCGGCGTTCGGGGGAACGCCGCCCTATGCTGCGCCGAACCGGATCGATCGCTGCTAAGTCCCCTTCAGGAAGCGCCCTTCATCCTGTTAGCCGCCATCTCAAGCAGGGCGCGGGACGCGGCCAGGTAGTGCATCGCCTCCTCCGAGTCGCTGAGGGTGCCGGGGCTGCGCCGCAGCTGTTCCACGAGAAGCGCAAGGTCGTCGATGGCGTGCAGCATCCTCTCGGCCGCAGGCTTGGCCGAGGGCTGCGCCACCTTCCGCGCCAGGGCGTTCGGCTCAAGGGCAAATTCCTGTCCCAGGCCGGGGACGATGGCGCGTCGCCCCGCCTCCTGAAGGGAGACGGAAAGGGCCCGGGAGGACTTCGCCTCGCCGTGGGTCACGAAAAAGAGCGGGTTCGTCCTGAAGTTGCCGGCCCAGGCCAGGAGGTCGTCGCGGTCCGCGTGCGCGGAGAAGCCTCCAATGGTGTGGACCTTGGCCCGCACGGCGACGTCCTCTCCGCCGATGCGCACCTGGGGCTCACCATCCACGATGCGGCGGCCCAGCGTGCCGTAGGCCTGATACCCGACGAAGACAATGTGGTTTTTAGGGTTCCATGCGCTGTGCTTGATGTGGTGGATGATGCGCCCGCCCGAACACATCCCGCTGCCTGCGATCACGATGCAAAATGGGACGTTGTTGATGCTCCGGGACTCGTCCGGCGTAGAGACGCTATGAAAACCCTTGGGGGCGAAGACGTCCACTCCGGAGGCCGCGTACCGTTGCACCTCGTCGGACAGGGTCCCGACGTAGGAACGGTAAAGGTCCGTCGCCCGTACGCCCATGGGGGAATCCAGAAATATGGGGACCTCGGGCAACAAGCCCTCGATCTGCATCAGGGAGAGCTCGAAGAGGATCCGCTGCGCGCGATCGACGACAAAGCTGGGGATCAGCACCTTGCCCCTGTCCCTGAGCGCCGTCAGAACGGCCTCGCGGAACTCCGCCCGAGACGCCTGGTCGTCTTTGTGGAGGCGGTCGCCGTAGGTCGATTCGATCAGGACATAATCCGCCTCTTTGAAGACGGAGGGCGTACCGTCGATGGCCGCCTGCTGCTGTCCCAAGTCCCCGCTGAAGACGACGCGAGCGGACTTCCCCTCCTCGCTCAGGTCCAGCAGGATGGACGAACTGCCCAAAATGTGCCCCGCGTCCCTGAAGGTGGCGGAAACTCCGGGGAGCACCTCCAGCGTTTCTTCCCACTCCAGCGGCCGCAGGCACTTCAGAGCGGCCTCCGCCTCGCCGTCCCCGTAGAGAGGAAGGACGGCGGGCAGTCCGCGGCGCAGGGCCTTGCGGGTCTTCCACTCCGCCTCCTCCGCCATCAGGCGCGCCGAGTCGTGCCACAGGATATCCACCAGTTGAGCCGTAGCGCCGGTGGTGTAAATCGGCCCCTTGAAGCCGTTCTTCACCAACCAGGGGATGCGTCCGGAGTGATCCATGTGCGCGTGAGTCAGGAGGATCGCCTCGACCTCCCCCGGTGCGACGGGTAGGGGCTCCGCGTTCTTGAGGTCCTCATCCTCCCCCTGATAGATGCCGCAATCCACAAGGATGCGACGGCCCTCCACCTCAAGGCAATAGCACGATCCCGTCACCTCGCCGGCCGCACCCCAAAAGTTGATGTTCAATGGGATTCCCCCTTAATCGCCCGCCCCCCTGATGGGGCTGCCCCAATCTTCTCCTCGTTTCCGCCCTCCGCCCCCTCCGCGTTCAGGGCTACGCTCAGGGGCAGAGCGGCGAGGATTCGAGTCCCCTTCCCCGGCTCCGAGGTCACCTGAAGGCTGCCCCCCATCAGGGACATCCGCTCCGTCATGTTGGCCAGGCCGCGATGTCCCTGAAGGCGCAGAGTCTCGTGATCGACGCGGGCGTTAAACCCCTCTCCGTTGTCCCGGATATCGAGGAAGAGTTTTCCGCTCTCGGCGTGGACCTGCGCGTGGACCTCCGTAGCGCCCCCGTGCCGAACGGCGTTGGAGATCGCCTCCTGGAAAATGCGCATAAAGGAGAGGGTCGTCTCCGGCCCCACGTCCAGGTCGTCTTCGATGTCCACCCCCACCTGAACGTCGTAGTTCTGCGACTGGCGCTCCGCAAGCTCCGTGAGGGTCCTCGCCAACCCCAGGTCCATCCAGGGCGGGGCCAGCTCATCGCAGAGGCTGCGCAGTTCCCGTACGACCGTCTTGGCCAGGGATTCCGTCCTCTTGATGCGGGGCTGCGGGGAGTCGTCCTCCAACAGCATGTGGATCTGCTGAAGGAGGGCGGTGATGTCCTGGAGCGGACCGTCATGGATCTCCCGGGCCATGTCCAGCCGCTCCTTCTCCTGCACTCTGACGATGTCGCGAACGTAGCGATTGCGGAGGTTATCCCTCTCCACCGCCGCCTTGGAGAAGCGCATCAGGGCGCGGTGAACGCTCTCGATCTCCCTGACGGCGCCGCGCTCCAGCTCCGGGGAGATGCCCTTTCCCAAGCTCAGGCTGTCGATCTCCGCCACCAGAGACTTGAGGGGCAACACCAGCCGGCTCCAGAGGAGGCGGATAGCCCAGAAGCTCCCCAGCGTCATCAGGACGATGAGCGCAGGCCACATGCGCACGACCCTCACCAGACCGCCCAGGAGCTGATCCCATGAGACGGCGGCAACGACTAGCCCGTCTCCCTTGCTGAGGGGGTAGATCGCAAGGGTGTACTGGGCCCCCTGTTTGTCCGTTACCCGCGTCGCCGTCCCGATGGGGAGGTCATTGCGCCAGATGGCTGCAATGTTCATTGCCCCTGGAGAGGCTGTGATGACCTTTCCGTCCAGGCTGAGGAGCGCCACCCATCCGGGGATCGAGGGGCCCCAGGAGAAGAAGGGATAGCGCGAGGCGTCGCCCATCAGGCTGTAGGGAAAGGACCATGTCCGCGCGTCCGAACTCAGATGGTAGGCCATGTTCTCGGCCAGGTCCTGAACGTAGGAGCGGACCGCGGCCTCCATGGCCCTCTCCTGGCTCACCATCCCCAGCACGGCCACGAGGACCACCGCGATGGAGGGAAGGAGCAGCGCGCACAGGAGAAAGGCGAGGAAGTGGTGCTTCGTCCCGCGGAATCGGGCGAACCTCTCCCTCAGCATGGCAGAACCCGTACGCCGCTATTCCTCGTCATCCGCTAAAAGCTCCTCCAGGGTGACCACCCCGTACTTCAGGGCCAGGAGCAGCGCCTCCGTCTTGTTCTTGGACCCCAGCTTGTCGTAGATCGAGGCCAGGTGCGTCTGCACGGTGCGTTCGCTGATGAAGAGGCGCTTGGCCACCTCCTTGCTGGAGAGCCCCTTTGCCGCAAGGAGCAGGACCTCCCTCTCGCGCGCGGAGAGCTGTTCCGGAATGAAGTCGCGCTCCCCCATCACCGAGGCCACCTCTGGGTCGAGGTAGAGGCCGCCCTTGGACACGGTGTTGATCGCGGCGGTGAGCTCCCGCGGGCTCACCGTCTTCAGCACGAAGCCGCGGGCGCCGGCGCGAAGCGAGGCCATGACGTACTGCTGAGCGTCGTAGGAGGTCAGCATGATTGTCGCGGTGGCCAGCCCCGCAGTCTTCACCCTCTGGGCGACGGAAACGCCGTCCAGCCCCGGCATCCGGATGTCGAGGAGCGCGACGTCGGGCTTCAGCTCCTGAATCAGGTCCCAGGCCTTCACGCCGTCCTCCGCCTCCGCCACGAGTGAAAAGGAGCTCTCCCGTCGAAGGAACTCCGCAATCCCCGCACGGGTCAGGGGGTGATCGTCTGCCAGCAAAATTTTGATCGTCATAATGGATTCTTCTCTCCCGGTCTGCGCCTGGTTGTGGGCGCGTTTTGAGTTGAAAAATGATATAAAGCAGCCTCAGGCCTAGAAGCCGATCTGCTTTTCGATGGGGCGGAGCGCGATGATGGTCTCCTCGATGACCCGATCCAGGGGCATCTCCATCCTCTCCGCCCCCTCCTTGATGAGCTCCCGGTTCACCCCGCGGGCGAAGGCCTTGTCCTTCCACTTCTTCTTCACCGACTTCAGCTCCAGGTTGGCCAGAGAGCGCGACGGGCGCACGAGGCCTGCGGTGATGACGATCCCCGTCAGCTCGTCGATGGTAAAGAGCGTGCGCTCCATGGCGTTCGATGGCTCCACGTCGATGCAGATCCCGTAGCCGTGGGATTCGACGGCATGGATGATCTCCTCGTCGACGCCAGCCTCGCTCAGGAACTCCCGCGCCAGGTGGCAGTGCCTTTCCGGCGTCTGCATGGTGCGCTCCCAGTCGATGTCGTGCAGGATGCCCACGACGCCCCAAAGGTCCTCGTCCTCCCCCGCCAGCCTCGCAAAGTGGCGCATGGCGCCCTCGACGGCCAGTGCGTGGCGCAGGTGGGACTCCTCGGTGTTGTACTTCTTCAGGAGCGCCAGGGCTGCATCCCTGTCAGGTTTCAAGTATCTCTCCTCCTAAGCTCGACCGAATCCGGGGCCTAAACGCCTCAACAAAATTGCGGACGAAAAAGGGTATGCTTTCATCTAAAATGAATCCCTTGTATTATATAGTGTCTTTCTCCGACTTCCCTCTCATGTTAGGCTGATATTGAGATTGGGGAAATGTCGTGGTTCAGGCGCCGGCGCGGTGCCTTGAGCGATGTTTTGGAAGGAATCCTACTAAAATAAAGGAATGAGGCCCTTTGTGTCGAAAGCTTATGCTGTGTGCCCTGGCGCTGTTCCTCTGCATCGAGTGGGGCCCCCTGTCGATGGAGCGGCGACGGTGGGGCATCGCCTCGGGGGACCCCTTCGTCAAGGAGGTCGCGCTGACCTTCGACGACGGCCCAAGAGAACACGGAATGCAGGAACTGATGGCCGTGCTGAAGGAGCAGGACGTTCACGCCACCTTCTTCCTCGTGGGGAAGTTCGCGGAGCGCTACAGCGAGATAACGCTTTCCCTGAGCCGCGCAGGGCACGAGCTGGAAAACCACAGCTACACCCATCCGCGGCTCTACACCCTTTGGATCGAAAAGATCATGCGGGAGGCGGAGCGCTGCGACGAGGTCCTTGAGAACCTGAGCCTGCCGAGGTCGCGCTTTTTGCGGCCTCCCGGCGGCGCCTTCAACCTCAAGGTGTTCAACGCCATGCGGCGCATGAACCTGAAGCTTGGCCTCTGGAACGTGAACACTGCGGACTACACGGGAAAGCCATCCCAGGACATCGTGAGGCTGGTGACGGAGAACGCAAGGCCCGGAGCGATCGTCCTGATGCACTCGGGGGTCCCCAACACGGTGGCGGCGCTTCCGCAGATCGTTGAGGCGCTCCGCCTGAAGGGTTATCGTTTCGTCCGCCTGAGCGAGCTATGGGACGGAGGACTTGTTTGAGGGACGTCGGGGCCTGACCCCGGGAAGCGGTGAGGAGATGCGAAAGGATTTAAAGGTGCAGGAGTCGTACCCAGGCGATGCCTTGAAGGGCATCGCCAGAATGCACCCGGAGGACATGAAGCAGCTGGGGCTCTCGGAAGGTGCGCTCATCGAAATCACGGGGAAGCGGACAACAGCGGCCCGCGCCAGGGCCGGGGACCCGGAGGCGGGCCGCGGCATCCTTCAAATTGACGGCCTGCTCCGCGAGAACGCCACGACCTCCCTGGACGAAACGGTCAGTGTCGAGAGGGCCGTGGACTGGCGCTTTGCGAGCAACGCCACCCTGGAGCCCCTGACGGAAACGAAGTTGTCGGACAAGGAGCAGGACCAGGAGTACCTGCTGTCGTCCCTCGAGGACACGGCCGTCCGCACGGGGGACCGCGTGCGGGTCAACCTCTTCGGAACCCGCGTCTGCGACTTTCGCGTCACGGCGACGACGCCCGCGGGGACGGTGGTGCTCAACAAGTCCACCTGCCTGAACCTGCTGAAGCCCGCGAAGACGGCCCGACCGCACAGGGTCTCCTACGAGGACATCGGCGGCCTCGGGGCGCAGATCCGCAAGGTGCGGGAGATGATCGAGCTCCCCCTGCGCTTCCCGCAGGTCTTCGAGCGCCTCGGCATCCAACCCCCCAAGGGGGTTCTGCTCTACGGGCCTCCGGGGACGGGGAAGACCGTCATCGCCAGAGCGGTGGCCGGGGAAACGGACGCCTGGTTCACCCACATCTCCGGGCCTGAGATCATCGGGAAGTTCTACGGGGAGAGCGAGGAACGGCTCCGCAACATCTTTGAGGAGGCGCAGGAACGGGCTCCTTCCATCATCTTCATCGACGAGATCGACGCCATCGCTCCGAAGCGCGAGGACATGGGCAGCGAGAAGCAGGTGGAGCGCCGGGTCGTGGCCCAGCTCCTCGCGCTGATGGACGGCCTTGAGTCGCGCGGGCAGGTCGTCGTGATCGCGGCGACCAACATCCCGAACGCGCTGGACCCCGCCCTTCGGCGCCCGGGGCGCTTCGATCGGGAGATATCGATCCCGATCCCCAACAGCGCAGGACGATTGGAGATCCTTCAAATCCACACGCGCGGCATGCCCCTGGCGAAGGACGTGAACCTGAAGAGGGTGGCTGCACTCTCCCACGGCTTTGTAGGCGCCGACCTCGAGGCCCTGGCGAAGGAGGCCGCGATGGCCTGCGTGCGCGACGTCCTGCCCTACGTTGACCTCAGGACCCAGACGATCCCCTACGAGAGGGTCGCCGCCCTTGAGGTGGGAATGCACCACTTCCTGTCCGCCCTGATGGAGATCGAACCCTCGGCGATCCGGGAGGTCTTCGTCGAGATACCGGACGTTTCCTGGCGGGACATCGGGGGGCTGGAGGACGTCAAGGCGGAGCTCTACAACGCCGTCCTGTGGCCGCTTGAGCACGCGGACCTCTTCGAGAGGTGCGGGATCCGACCGATCCGCGGAATCCTGCTTCACGGGCCCTCAGGGACGGGGAAGACCCTTCTGGCGCGCGCTCTGGCACGGGAGAGCGGGATCAACTTCATCCCGGTCAAGGGGCCCTCCATCATGTCGCGCTATATCGGGGAATCCGAAAAGGCCCTTCGCGAGGTCTTCCGCGTGGCGCGCCAGGCAGCGCCCTCCATCCTCTACTTCGACGAGGTCGAGTCGCTCCTCCCCGCGAACGCGGGGGACGGCGTCACCGAGAAGCGGGTCATCGGACAGTTTATGGCCGAGATGAACGGCATCGAGGACCTTCAGGGCGTCGTCGTCCTGGCCACGACCAACCGGCTGGACTTGGTGAACCCGTCGTGTCTTACGCCCGGAAGGTTTGACCTGATCCTGGAGCTCCCCCTGCCGGACGCGGAGGCGCGGCAGGCGATCTTTCAGATCGAGCTTCGCAGGAAGCCCGTGGCGCCGGACGTGGACCTGAGGGCCCTCGCGGATCGCACCGACGGCATGACGGGCGCGGACATCGCCTTCGTCTGCCGGAAGGCGGCCCTGGCGGCCCTGAGGAGCAGCATCACTCAGGGCGCGGAGTCGATCCTCCTCGCGGCTTCCCACTTCGAGGCGGCGCTGGAGGACCTGGGCAGGCGCTGACGCGCCCGCCACTGAGCGCACACCCCTAGTGGTGGTATCCAGTCCCCTGCAAAATCGAGAAGGCTCGATACAACTGCTCTGCCAGGAAGAGAAAGCTCATCTCGTGGGTGAAGGTCATTCGGGAGAGCGAAAGCCCCTTGTCCGCGCGCTCCTTCACCGCGTCGCTCGTCCCCCAGGGGCCGCCGATCACCATCAGGAGGCGCCCTCTGGCCCGTTCCATTTCAGCGGAAAGAAACGAGGCGAAGTCCGGGCTGTCGTACTCGGCGCCATCCTCGCGCAGGAGGATCGTCCGGTCCCTAGGCCTGATGCGGCGCAGGATCTCTTGCCCCTCCCTCGCCATCGCCTCCTCCGGCGAGCGCGCCGGAACGTCTGGGGTGCGCTCCACCCCCACCAGTCCCGCCGGGCGAATGCGCGCCAGGTAGTCCTCCGCCAGCGACGCCAGCGCCTTCTCCCTGGGCCGGCCGACGGCGAGGATCAGGACCTTCATCCCCGTCGTCAGCGTGGGGCGCTGCGCGTGGGGTAGAGCCTCACCTTCGCCGCCAGCACCCGCGCCACGAAGGAGAACAGCCCAAGGTCCTTCCTCCATCGAGCGGGCTCCTGGAACAGCCGATAGAGCCACTCCATCCCGATCCTCTGCACCCATGCCGGAGCCCGACAGAGCTCCCCGGCAAAGACGTCAAAGGCGCCTCCCACCCCCACGGCCAGGACCTTTCCCAGGCGTTTTTCGTGCAGCGCGACCCACTTCTCCTGCCGAGGAATCCCCATGGCCACCAGGAGGACCCTGGCTCCGCTCGCCGCGACGGCGGCGGGAACGTTCGGGTCCCTCATCTCGAAGTACCCGTCCCGCGTCCCCGCGACGATCAGGCCCGGATATCGAGCGGACAGGGTCGCTGCGCACCGGGATGCCGTGTCGCCGCTCGCCCCCAGGAAGTAGACGGGCCACCCCTCGACGGCGGCCGTGCGGCAGAGCTGTTCGGCGAAGTCGATCCCTGCCACCCGTTCCTGAAGCGGCATTCCGAGGAAGCGCATCCCCCACAGAAGGCCGGTACCGTCGGCCAGGACCAGCGCGGAACGCCGCAGGATGCTGCGGTACTCCACGTCCTTGAGGGCCTCGACCATCCCCAGGGCGTTGACGGTGGCAACGAGCTGGGCACCCGTGCCCTGCGGATTGGAGATCAGCCCACGGGATCGGGAGATCGCGTAATTCATGGAGACGTTGTCCAAGGGGACCCCCCACAGTTCGGGGGCCTCGCGGGCGATAGCGTTCCCCTTCACCCGGCGGCGGAACAGCGAGAAGGCCACGGCAAAGACGCACAGCCCCACGACACCCCAACACCCCCGCATCATGGTGTGCGGCGGGGACTGGATCAGCGCCGCCGCGATGCTGGCGAGGGCGCAGAGCCCTGCGATGAGGCGAACGGCGTCCGGGTGCTCCAGCCCCCGCGCGATCATGGCCCTGTAGAGGTGTCCCCCGCCGCTGGGGCGCTCGGAGAACGCGCGGCCACACCAGAGGAGCAGGACCTCTATAGCGGGGATGGCGTAGAGCCCCATGGAGAGGAAGAACATGGAGCTGAAGACGATGCCCTTGCTGCTCCCCAGGATGGCCGTGCCCGCCACCAGGATGCTCCACATGGAGGACATGGCTCCTCCCGCCTGGCGGTAGACGTTGCCGAAGCGGCTCCAGAAGGCCCCAAGGAGGGCGAGGCCGGCAAAGGTCATGAAGAACGCCTCCGAGGCGGGGCCCTCCATCAGGAGGACCGCCAGGAGCATCAGGGGGTACGTCGCGGCCAGGACGTTCCCCACCAGGCCGGGGATCTCGTCCAGGTGGCGAAAGACGATGGGAAAGGCCGAAAACCAGAGCGTCGTCAGAACAAAGGAGGCGGAGGGCTCCAGGTAGATGTAGTCCCCATCCGAAAAGCGTATGTAGTGAATCGAGGGCCCCCAGAGGGCGCAGAGCACGCCGATCAGGAAAAAGCAGAGGTCCCACCTGCGCCTGTGATAGAGGGTTCCGGCAAGCCCGACGACCCCCGCAACGGCGGCGGCGGCGGCCACCGCCCTGGAGTAGGGCGAACCGAACCAGATGGCCAGGAGCATCCATATCCCCAGAAGAAGCAGGTCGCGAAAGTAGTTGTATTGACGGATCGGCAGGGTCCGCTTGATCCAGAACTGGACCACAATGCAGAGGATCGCCGCCAGGGAACAGCCGACGGCGATCGTCGCGTAGTCAGGCACGCGGACCCCCTCAGTCCTTCTTGATGATGCTCGTGCCGTTCATGTAGGGCACGAGTGCCTTGGGGACGACGACGCTGCCGTTCTCCTGCTGGCAGTTTTCGATGATCGCGATGAGCGTGCGCCCCACGGCGATGCCGGACCCGTTCAGCGTGTGGACGAACCGCGGCTTGCCGCCGCTTGCCGGACGGTAGCGGCAGTTCATCCTGCGGGCCTGGAAGTCCTCGCAGTTGCTGCACGAGCTGATCTCGCGGTATTTATTCTGCGAGGGGAGCCAGACCTCGAGGTCGTACGTCTTGGTCGAGCCGAAGCCGATGTCCCCGGAGCAGAGGGACACCACGCGATAGGGCAGCTCCAGGGCCTGCAGCACCGATTCCGCGTCTGCCGTCAGCTTCTCGAGCTCGTCGTAGCTCGTCTCCGGCGTGCAGAGCTTCACCATCTCCACCTTGTCGAACTGGTGCTGACGCAACATTCCTCGAACGTCACGTCCCGCGGCCCCGGCCTCCCTTCGGAAGCAGGGCGTGTAGGCGGTGTAGTAGAGGGGCAGAGCCGACTCTTCCAGGATGCTCTCGCGGTGAAGGTTGGTGAGCGGCACCTCCGCCGTGGGGATCAGCCAGAGGTCCTCGTCCGCGATGTGATACAGGTCCTCCGCGAACTTCGGCAGCTGTCCCGTCCCCTCGAGGACCGCGGACCGCACCATAAAGGGCGGCTCCACTTCAAGGTACCCCTGCTTCTGCGTGTGCAGGTCCAGCATGAAGGCGATCAGGGCGCGCTCCATGCGGGCGCCCATCCCCTTCAGGACGGTGAAACGGCTCTGAGCGAGGAGGACACCCCGTTCAAAGTCCATGATGCCAAGCGCCTCGGCTACGTCCCAGTGGGGCTTGGGCTCGAAGGAGAACTCCCGCGGCGTCCCCCAGGTCCGGACGACGGGGTTGTCGCCCTCGTCCGCCCCCACGGGCGTCGTTTCGCTCAGACGGTTGGGGAGCCGCATCAGGCAATCGTTCAGCTCCGACTCCGTCCTGTGCAGCCTCTCGTCCAGCTCCTTGATCCGGTCGCCCATGAGGCGGATCTCCTGCATGAGGGCGTCAACGTTCTCTCCCGTCCCCTTAGCCGCTCCCACTTTGCGGGACCCCTCGTTGCGCCTGGCTTTCAGGTCCTCCGTTTCCATGATGATGCGGCGGCGCTCCTCGTCGAGCGCCTCCAGCACGCCCATGTCGAAGTTGTGTCCGCGGTTCTTCAGACACGACTCCACCTCTTCGCGGTGCGCGAGCATCCAACGAAGGTCAAGCATTGCGCGTCCCTCCCCTCGTCCCGTCCGCCGTGCGGATCGTCCTCATCAAATTCGCCATCTCAATGGCACCGTAAGCGCAGTCCGCTCCCTTATTCCCCGCCTTGCTTCCGGCCCGCAGCAGCGCCTGATCCAGCGTGTCGCAGGTCAGGACGCCGAAGATCACGGGGACCCTCTGTTCCAGTCCGACCTGGGCAAGTCCCTTCGACATCTCCGCCGAAACGTAATCGAAGTGCGGCGTGTCCCCCCGGATCACCGCCCCAAGGGCGATAATGGCGTCGTACTTGCCCATCAGCGCGATCTCCTTCACCGTGAGGGGCAGCTCCCAGGCTCCGGGAACCCAGAAGACGTCGATGGCGTTGTGGGAAACGTCGTGACGCAGGAGCACGTCCTTTGCCCCGTCGAGCAACCGGCTCGTGATCAACTCGTTGAAGCGCGAGGCGACGATTCCGACGGACAGCCCCGTCCCCAGCAGTTTTCCCTCCATGACTCGCATTAGACACACCTCGTTTGTCTATCGTTATTTTTATCTCTTGAAGCGCGGGTTTTCCGAGAAGCGGCCCTATAGCAGGTGGAGCAGGTGCCCCATGCGGTGCTCCTTCGTCTTCATGTACCTCTCGTTGTACGGATTCGGCTCGATGACGATGGGGACGCGGTCCACGATCTCAAGCCCGTACCCCTCCAGCCCGACCACCTTCTTGGGGTTGTTCGTCATCAGGCGGATGCGCTTCAGCCCCAGGTCCATCAGGATCTGAGCCCCCGTCCCGTACTCGCGCAGGTCGGGCGGAAAGCCCAGGGCGACGTTCGCCTCCACGGTGTCCATGCCCGCGTCCTGAAGCTCGTACGCCTTGAGCTTGTTGAGGAGTCCGATGCCGCGCCCCTCTTGGCGCATGTAGAGCAGCACGCCCCGCCCTTCCCTCTCGATCATCGAGAGCGCCGCGTGGAGCTGAGGCCCGCAGTCGCAGCGCAGGGACCCCAAGACGTCCCCCGTAAAGCACTCGCTGTGCACCCTGACGAGGACGGGCTCGCCACCCGCGACGTCCCCCATGGTCACGGCCAAGTGGGTGTGGGCGTCGTCGTCCTGCAGTTTGCTGCGGTATGCGTGGACGCGAAACGTGCCGTACTCCGTCGGTAGGTTGACCTCCACCCTCCGCTCCACCAGTTTCTCCCGGCGGCAGCGCCACGCGATCAAGTCCTTGAGGACGATGAACGTCAGACGATGCTGATCGGCCAGGGCCAGCAGGTCCGGAAGCTGGGCGATGGCACCGTCCTCGTTCATCACGTCGCAGGAGAGCCCCGCGGGCGGCAGCCCCGCCAGGCGCGCCAGGTCCACGGACACCTCAGCGTGGGACGCCCGTACGAGGACGCCTCCATCGCGCGCCTCCAGAGGAAAGAGGTGTCCTGGTCGCACGAAGTCCTCCGCATGGGCCTCCGGGGACGCTACCAGGCGCGCAGTCAGGGCCCGGTCCGCTGCGGAAACGCCGGTGAGCACTCCTTCGCGTGCGTCCACCGGCACGAGGAAGGATTCCGCCCTGCCGCTGCTCTGCTGCGGGGCTGCGACGGGAGTCAGCTGAAGCCTGCGGGCCACCTCGCCGGCGACGGGAAGGCAGATCAGTCCCCGCGCGTACCGCATCATAAAGTTCACGTTCTCCGCCGTCGTGCAGGAGGCCGCCCCCACGAGGTAGCCCTTGTCCTCCGGCCCCGCGTCGTCGGCCACGAGGACCAGGTCCCCTCTGCGGATTGCCTCGATCGCCGCCTCGACCTTGTCGAACGGGGGCCGTTCGTCCTTCACCGCACCCTTTTCAATAGCCAAGTCCCCTCAGCTCCTCCATTGTGAGCCCTTTTCCGTCCAGCGAACCCCTCAGCAGGCGCTCCGTATATTTACCCAGTATATCCGTTTCGAGGTTGACGACGCTTCCCACCCTGGCTGCCCCCAACGTGCAGGACCTGAGCGTCGTGGGGATCAACCCCACCGAGAACTCCGTTTCCAGCGCGTCGATCACCGTCAGGCTGACGCCGTCGAGGGCCACGGAGCCCTTGGGCACGATGCCGCGCAAGAGCTCTCGATCGGCTCGAAAGACGGCCCTTCGGGCCTCGCCCTCCCCGGTCACCTCGCGCAGGACCGCCGTGCCGTCCACGTGCCCCAGCACCAGGTGTCCGTCCAGGCGGTCCCCCAGCCTCATGGCGCGCTCCAGGTTGACCTCCGTCCCTGGCCGCAGGGCCCGAAACCACGTGCGCTCTGCCGTTTCCGGCATCATCTCCACGTCAAAGGCATCGCCCCGCAGCGCCGTGACGGAGAGGCACGCGCCGCTGACCGCCACGGACTGCCCTAGAGTTAGCTGAGGCGCAATCTTCGGGCACTCGATCGAGAGGGTGTAGGCCCTCCCCCCTCTGGCGAACGCCCGAACCCTCCCCACGGCCTCTACAAGTCCGGTGAACATGAAAAACGCCCCTCCAGCAGGAGGTTGTCCCCCACGGGCCGCGACGTGACGTCCCTCAGGTTGAGGGAGTCAGCGACGGAGGCCGGCGAGAACCCCTCCCCCATCCCGATCCCCTCGCCCAGGACCCTGGGCGCCACGAACAGCGAGAGGGAGTCCGCAAGATGCCGTTCCATCAGGGCGGTCAGCACGCGCGGTCCTCCCTCCACCATCAGCATCAGCACGCCCTCCCGCGCCAGAAAGGAAAGAGCCGCCTCAAGGTCCACGCGGCCTCCGCGGGACGGCAGCGGCACGACGCGGGCCCCGGCATCCTGCAGGGGCCGCCCCCTCTCCACCTCCTGGGAGATCGTGAGGATCAGGCACCCACCGCGAAGGGCCCTGGCGCTCGGCGGGGTGCGCAGGTGCGAATCCAGGATGACCCGCAGGGGGCTCTGGCCCTCCGTGTGCCGCACGGTCAGTTCGGGATCGTCCTTCAGCACCGTGCCTACCCCCACCAGAATCGCGTCGTGGGTGGCTCGCATCCGATGCGCCCATTGGCGGGCTTCAGGGCCCGTGATCCATCGGCTGTCGCCGTCCGTCAGCGCCATGCGCCCGTCGAGTCCGGACGCCGCCTTGAGGGTCACCCAGGGGCGGCCAAGGGTCTGGACGCGGATGAACCCCCTGTTGAGCCAGCGCGCCTCCTTCTCGAGGCAGGGCGCGGTGACCTCCACCCCCGCCTCCCGCAACGCGGTCAGCCCCCCGGCGTTCACCTTGGGGTTGGGGTCCGTAGTGCCCGCCACCACGCGGGACACCCCCTCACGAATCAGCCTCTGGGCGCAGGGGGGCGTCCGGCCGAAGTGGCAGCACGGCTCAAGGGTCACGTAAACTTCGGCTCCGCGCGCCGTTTCGCCTCGCCCTTCGGCGTCCTTCAGGGCCGCAACCTCGGCGTGGTCCTCGCCGCATCGGCGGTGCCATCCCTCTCCCAGGACGCGTCCATCGCGCACAAGGACGCACCCGACCATCGGGTTGGGGGAGGTTCGCCCCGTGCCGCGCAGGGCCAGGGACAGGGCCCGGCGCATATAGTATTCGTCTACCCTGCGATTGACAACGATCTCGTCCATCTCCTCACAGACAACCGGGAAGAGCGGGTGCCCTTCGCCGCTCTTTTTCGGTTTGAGATACATTATACCCGATAAAAAAGAGAACGACGTCCGAGTTTTCCAGCCCCTCATGCCGTTGGATGGTGTATCATACTCCAATGCGAACGCGCCGTCGCCTTTGCGGGACGAACCCTATTGGACAACGTTGACAACGTAAGGAGAAGTCATGACGAAGAGAGAAGACGAAACGTGCCCTCATCCCCCGCACACCGCCCTCCGCGCAGTGTTGAGAACCGGAATAGGCTTTGTGCTGTGCGCCGCCCTGTGCATGGTCCTCGGCCAGCCCCTCTGGGCGTCGGGGAGTGTGGAGCGAGCCCTGGCACTGCTCGAAAAATTTACTCCAGGTATGACCTACGCGCAGGCCTCCGCCCTGTTGGATGCAGCGGCGGAGGCCAACGTCGTGGGAGGCGACAAGAAGCTGCTGCGCCGCGCGTGGCTTCACGGTGAGTTTGGGGTCGAGATCTACTTTCTGGAGGAACGGGCCTACCGCATCGACGTCCTCTCCTACTTCGCGCGGGAGCTGGACGTATCCAAAGCGCTTGACGAGGTCCTGAGGCTGGGACAGAAACGGTACGGCAGCGCCCCGCGCTTTGACCCCAAGCTCAACGAGTACTACTGGATCGCGGGAGCCTACAGGCTCTCCTTCTGCAAGGCAGGACCCAGGGAGATGCGCCTCAGCCGGAGAGCGGCGCGCTGACCTTGCGGCATCGTAAGGGTTTAGGGAGGTTTTCTTTCGTGAGATCGGATCGGAAGTTCATGGGCATGTGGCATTCTTTCAGGGCCGCCGTGTGGCTTGCGGCCCTCGCCTTCGTCGGCACGGCCTTCGCAGCGGGCCCTGCGGATTCGGCGTCGCGCGGGGCCCGCAGGGATTACGACGTGGTGGTGGCCGGCGGCGGCATGGGCGGCATTGCAGCCGCCATTCAGGCCGCACGGCTTGGGGCCTCGGTGCTCGTCGTGGAGCCGAGCGCGTGGATAGGCGGTCAGGCCATAGCGGCGGGCGTTTCCACGATGGACGACCTCAGCCGGACGCGCAGCGGGCTGTACCTTGAGTTCGTTTCGAAGCTGAAGGACTATTACGACGCGAGAGGAAAGGCCATGGGGACCTGCTACTGGGACGCCAGGAGCCTGGCGTTCGAGCCCCACGTCGGCCACGACGTCCTGATGGAGATGGCGGACGCAGCGCGCGGCCGCGGAAAGAACGTCCTGGACGTCCTCACGAACGCCTCCGTCACTGCCGTCAGGAAGGAGGGGAACACCGTCCGCGGCGTGGCCCTCGAGACGGCGCGAGGGGCACGGGACGTCGCCTGCAGGGTCCTCATCGACGCGACGGAGTACGGCGACCTCCTGCCGCTTACGGGCCTGCCCTACCGCGTCGGGAACTCCGTCGCCCCCTTCGTGAACCCGGACGCCATGATTCAGGACATCACGTGGACCGCCGTCATCAAGAAGTACCCAGGGGGCGTTCCGGAGGAGCTGAGGCCCGTCGCCCCACTGCCCGGCTACGACCTGGCGCGGCGCAACTACGAGAGCTACGTCATCGCCGGAGGCGCAAACTTCAAGGGGACATACCCCGTCGTCCTGCCCGTCAACTTCGTTTCGCACAACGCCTACCGCGGCCTCCCCGACTCCTCGACCCCCTGGACCTATGACGGCAACGCGGCGAACTGGCCCTACATCACCAAGTGCGGCGTCAACTGGGGCAACGACTTTCCGGGAAAGTACGGATGGGAGGGAAGGCGCGGCCTGCCTGCCGCTTACCTCGAGGACCCCGCCCTGAGGGAGGAGGTCGAGCGCCAGGCGCTGATCAAGACGCTTCACTTCATCTACTACGTCCAGAACGAGCTGCAGGAGAACTGGTCCGTGGCCGACGACGAGTACTGGAACGACCCGCTGCCGCCGGCGGCGCGGGAGCTCCCGGCGGAGTGGCAGGAGGTCGTCCGCCGGATGCCGCCGATCCCCTACGTCCGCGAGTCGCGCCGTGCGGTGGGACAGCACACGCTGACGTCGGCGGAGCTCCTGCAGAACTCCCTGAGCTATCGCGACGGTCAGACCAGCCACGAGTTCCCCAACGCGATCGCCATTGGCGGCTACATCCTGGACCTCCACGGCGCGGACACGGACTCCGACATGGAGTGGGAGCTTGGCGAGAGGGCTCTGTCGAGCGAGCTCAACCGTCCTCGAGGTCCCTTTCAGGTGCCCATGGACGTCCTCATTCCGTCGGACGTCGAGGGCTTCCTCGTCGCCGAGAAGAACCTGTCCATGTCCCGCCTCTCCGCCGGCGCCCTCCGGCTCCAGCCCATCTGCATGATGACGGGCCAGGCGGCGGGGGCCCTGGCCGCGCTCTCCACCAGGGAGGGCGTCAGGCTCCGCGACCTCCCCGCCTTCCACGTGCAGTGGGCGCTCCTGAACGCCGGGGTCGAGCTCTCCCTGTGCCGCTACTCCGACGTGCCGCCGGAGCACCCCTGCTACAGGAGCATCCAGATCTCCAACCTCTACGGGCTGACGGAGCCGTCGGAGTACCCCCACGCCTCCTCTTACAACATCCAGGACCTGGACGATCCGGTCCTGGCCATGGCGCTCATCAAGGGGGACGACAAGGGACTGTTCGGCACGGACGAGATGATCACGCGGAAGGAGATGGCCTCCATGATCGCGAGGGGGCTCGCCGCCTGCGGCGCGAAGCGCAGCGTCCCGGCCGCGCCGGAGGGGAAGCCCGACGCCTTCGTGACGCGGGGGGTCCTAGCCAGGGAGTTGTGCGCCGCCTTTGGATTTCAGGAAGCACCTCGGCCGCAGAAGGGACGGACGGCGTTCCGGGCCTCGGAACACCCCAACGCCCCGGCCGTGAACGCCCTGGCCGCCCTGGGGGTGCTGGACATCTATCGGGGCGACGGGGAGTTTCGCTTCGGGCATCCCGTCACGCGCAGCGAGGCCATCGACGTGCTGGTGCGGGCCATGGCCGCGGCGGGACTGCCAGGAAAATAAGGCTCCTATTTTGTATTAGTAGGGATGAACTTGGGGCAGGGCTTCCCTGCCCTTTTTTCATTCCACGGCGGGGTCGCCGCCCTCCGTCCCCTTCCGAAAGACCGCAAGAATTTCTTCGATGCTGCTGCTGCACCCGGCCTGGCGCCGCAGCTCCGCCGCCCCGCTGGTCCCCCGCAGCACCCCGCCCATCAGACGCTTAAGCAGGATCACTGCCTGCGCCTCGCCAGAGGTCCCCACCGCGCGCTCGCCGAGCCAGCGAAGGGCCGCCATCCTCCCCGTAGACGTCGTGTCCCGTGCCATCTCCGGAACCGCATACCCAAGCGCGTCGAGCGCCTCGGCGAAGAGCCACGGATTTCCCAGGGCACCCCGCGCCGCCATGACGAGGACGCACCCCATCTCAAGGTATTCGCGCACGTCACGGGCCTCCCGCACGTCGCCGCTGGCGCTGATGAAGCCCGGAAAGCGACGGGCCGCCGCCGCGTGGACCGTGCGATCCGCGACCCCCTCATAACGCTGAGCGGCGGTTCGGCCGTGGATGCAGACGTTATCCGCTCCGGAATTCAGCAACCCCTCGATAAAGCGGACCGTCGCCTCGATCCCCGCCTCTCCGGCCTCGATGCGGCGTATCTTGACCCAGACGGGGAGCCCCAGCCCCTTCAGGCCGCGGACCATGGCGAAGGCCTCCGAGGGGTTCTTCAGGAGCGCAGCGCCCGCCCCGCGCTTCGTCACCTTCGGCATGGGACAGGCCATGTTGATCCCCAGGCCGGCGAAGGGAGGGTCGCCATTTTGACGGACGAGATTGAGTGCCGTTTCGGCGCCCCGGACCATCACGTCTGCGGCAGGCGCGAAGAGCTGCAGAATGACGGGGGCCTCGAACGGCGAGGTGTGAAGCATGGACAGGGTCTTCCGGTTGCGTCGCACCAATCCCGCGCAACTCACCATTTCGGTATGGGTCAGCGACGCCCCCAGGCGCGTGAAGAACTCCCGGATGGGAAGGCTGGTCACCCCCGCCAGCGGCGCAAGGCAGAGGGGGTTCTGCAGGGAGAGGCCCCCCGCAAGAATCGGCCCTCCCGCCACCTCGCAGGGCGCCATCAGTCCGCCCCGCCCCTGACGCGGTCGTGAATGAGCCTGAGGCCGTCCAGGGTCAGCCAGGGGTCCACGTACTCTATCGTCTGCGACAGCTTCGCCATGACCTCCGCGTGCCCGCCGGTGGCGGCCACCTTGACCTCGGTCCCCATCTCCGCGCGGATCATCCCCACGATGCGATCCGTCAACCCCGCGTTCCCGAACAGGATGCCCGACTGGATGGACTCGTTCGTGTTGCGCCCGATCACGGAACGGGGCAGGGCCAGGGCCACCTGGGGCAACTTCGCCGCCTTTGCGAACAGGGCGGAGATGCCGGACTGAAGGCCCGGCGCGATCGCGCCGCCGAGGTAGGCGCCGTCCGGCGCGATGACGTCGAAGGTGATCGCCGTGCCGTAGTCTGCGACGATGAGGGGCGCGCCGTACTTGCTGCACCCTCCGACGGCGTTCACGATGCGGTCGGCCCCGACCTCCCGCGGGGCGTCGTAGCGGACCTCCATGCCTGTGTCCGTGGAGGCGTCCACCCTCAGGGGCTCGACACGGAAGAAGTTGTGCATGGCCTCGGCCAGCGGGGCGTCCAGCGTGGGGACCACACTGCAGAACACGGCCCCGTCGATCCTCGTCGAGGCGATGTCCTTCGTCCCCAAAAGCGTCAGGATGTAGACGCCCCACTCGTCCGACGTGTGGAGGATGGACGAAAGGCGCCAATGCGCCACGAGTTGTTCACGATCAAAGACGCCAACGACCGTCGTGGTGTTCCCGACGTCCATGACGAGCAGCATGAAAGCACCTCCAAGGCAACGTGCCAAAAAAGCGGCGGATAAAACCGGAACCGCACACCAAAGAGATCACAAAAAGAGTTACAACCGTTATAAAAAGATGAGGAAGGACGCGATCGTGCCCCCCGTCGTGAGGAGCGCCGTCCGAAGGGCCGTGAGGCGCATGAAGCGGCACAGCAGAAGGAGGAGCGCTCCGGCCCCCAGCCAGGCGATGAGAGGCCCCCATGGGACGAACGCCGGCACGAGGTGCGCCAGCCCGCTCGCTCCGGCACCCCAGAGGAGAAAGGCGCCCTCCGACGCCATCAGGAGCCAGGACGCAAGGGGAAGGCCCAACAGACAAAGGGCGGCGCCTGCGGAGGCCAGGACGAAGCCCGCCGAGAAGAACGTCGGCGCGACGAAGTTCAGCAGAATCCCCACCAGCGGAACCCCCTTGAAGGTGTAGGCGGTCTGAGGGAAGGTGACCAGGGCGATCAACGGGCTCAGGAGCAGCCACGTCCGGACCTTGGCAAAATGCCCCCACCCTGCCATCGCCGTGATGGTCATGGCGGCCAGCACGGACAGGCGCCAGCCCACGTCCCAGAACAGGAAGGGGGAGTGCACCAGCAGGAGCACCGCCGCAAGGCTCACGCTGTTGACGGGGTTGACCGGCCGCCCCAGGACGCGGGCGAGAAACGCCGCCTGAAGCATCAGAGCCGCCCGCAGCGCGCTGGGCGCGGCGCCGGTCAGGAGGACGTACCCCCAAAGGATCGCGGACAGGGCGAGCACGTTCCCCTTCCCTCCGGGCAGGAGAAGGGCTGCACAGAGGACGACGATCCCCACGTGGAAACCCGACACGGCCAGAAGGTGACTGGTGCCCCACGCCCGGTGCTGTCTGCCCAGCGCCTCGTCCCGCTCCCCCAGCCAGGCGGCTCTGAGGTACGCCCCCGTCAGGGATGGCATGTGGATGACGAGCGCGCGGGAGAGGCGATGCCTCAGGCGGTGAAGGCTCCACCCTTTGGCAGGAAGGGGCTCCAGCCGCGAGGGCGAGAGGCGCGCGACGACGCCGCGGGCGCGCCAGTAGCGCTCCTCGTCGAAGCCGTCCCGCACTCCGGCGGACTTCAGCCGGCGCGTGACCCCTTCGACCTTCACCTGATCTCCCTCCACCAACTCGGCAAAGTGAAGCCGCAACAAAAAACTGCCCTCTGCCGTGTCGATCACGGCGGCGAAGCTCCGTCCCCATGGCCGGACCAGCGAAACGGTCCCGACGGTTTTGACGGAGCGGGAGGGCATGGGCGGGCACGTGAGGACGAGGTACATCCTCAGGGCGCAGAGGAACGTCAGCCCTGCGAGGACCAGGAGCGCGGGCCATTGAGAAGCGATCTTCCGCTCGTAGGTGCACAGAGCAAGGCCGACGGCCAACAGGGGAGAAAGCAGGATGAGGCCTGCGGCGCCCGTCGCGCTGAACAGCGCCGTCGCCGTGACGAGGGCACCCAGGACCGCAAGGAGGGGCGCGCGAAGGAGGACGGCCATCTCAGGGGAGGTTAAGGGTTCACCGAGGCCTGCTCCATCAGCCCTTTGAGCTTTGCGGCCCCGATGCCCCGCACCCGGACGAGGTCCTCCACCGCCGCGAACGGCCCATGCTCCTGACGGTATTCCACGATGCGGCGCGCCAGGGTGGGCCCGATGCCGCGCAGCGCTTCCAGCTCCGCAGCGCTGGCCCGGTTGATGTTGATCCGACCATCCCTCTTGGGGGCGGGCGAAGCGTGCAGGACGACGTTGGGCCGTATCACCGGCACGATGGGGGGCGTGGGTTCGGCGACGCGCTCCCCCTTGCGGGGCACGTGGACGTGAAGTCCGTCCGTAAGGGGTTCCGCCAGGTTGACCGCCACGCGGTCCGCGAAGCCGTCGAGGCCGCCCGCGGCGTCGACCAAGTGAAAGAGCCGCGAGTTGGCCGGCAGTTTATAGACTCCGGGCTTTCGCACGCTCCCCGTGATGTAGAGGTACCACTCTGCCTGGGGCACGGCCTCCTGAGAGCTCTGCCGCCCCGCCTCCGGCTCTCCCCCGGAGGGTGCCCGCGGCTGGACCTGCGCCGGCTGCGCCTCTGCTCCCTGCCGCTCAAGCCGCTCCCTCACGGACGGCAACAGCATAGCCGTCGCCCCCACGACCGCGAAGAGGGCGAACCCCAACACGGAGATCGTCTGGACGCGGTACCTGTTCCAAAGCTCGCGCCACATTGCCGCCCCTCCTCCCCAATTCGTCCGGCTCTCCGCCCGTGCCCCACCGTGGAGCAAAGCGGTCATCGTCTTGCGCTCGCCGCGATCTTCTTTGAAGCAATCAGGATAAAAGATACCACGGAACCCGGCGCAGGTCCAGAGCACGGTGCGGCGAAAGAGCCTATGGGCAAACCCGCGAAAACTCACAGGCCCCTCCAGTTGAAAATGACAGAGCGTGATGCCTCGCAAATCACAGGCTGCGGCGGTTTATCGAGGATTGTGCTCGTCTGGGGCAGGTTTCATTCCGTAGCCGTCGAAGATTCGGGAGGCGTCCCCCTTCCAGAATCGGGCGATGCCGAAGGCGCACTCCACCGCAGCGTCCGCCCTGGCTGCCAACAGCACGTGCAGCTCCCCCAACAGGCGAACGTAGCCCTCTACGGCCGCGTCGTAGCGGACCCCATCCGAGAAAATGTCGTCCGAAACGACGATGAGGTCCCGCACGCGATCCTTCAGGGCCAGGGTGGAGCGCAGGATCTCGCCTCGCACCTCGTGGGCGCCGCGAACGCTTCCGTCCTCCAGGAACATCTCGTTGGCGGCCCAGTTGGGGAGGCATTCCAGCAGCACGAGGGCGCCCCTGGGGATGGAGTGCAGGACGCCCGTCAGGTCCCGCTCCCGTTCGACCGTCAGAAAGCCGCGCCCGCTCCGAGCCCTCCTGTGGCGCTCCACGCGCCGTCGCATGTCCTCATCGCTCACGCGGGCCGTCGCCAGGTAGACGCGCGGGACATCCGGCGACAGCGCCAGCGCGGCCCGCTCCGCCCACTCGCTCTTTCCGCTGCGCACGCCGCCCGAGATGAAGAGGAACATCAGGCCCTCGCCGGAGCGTTTTTCGTCAAATTCATGTAGAATAGGGGGACGTATCGCGGTCCGCCGCGGAAGCGGACCGACCGTGACAAGACGCCTTGAATCGAGGTGACGTGTGTCGTGGACATCCTTCGCTCCTTTCTGCTCGCGTGCTCCTTCCTCACCATCCTGCCCGTGCCGGCAACGGAGTGGACGGAGGACAACCTGCGGCCTTTCTGCCTCGCGTTCCCTCTGGTGGGGGTTCCTCTGGGAGTCCTGTGGGGACTTCTGGCGTTCGCCCTTTCAAGCTGGGGCGCCTCCCCTGCGCTGCGCGGGGTCGTCATGACGCTCTGCGCGCTGGCTCTGACGGGAGGCATCCACATGGACGGCCTCATGGACACGTGCGACGCGCTCCTATCGCGGCGCGACCGCGAGGCGCGGCTCAACATCCTCTCCGACCCCCACGCGGGGTCGTTCGCCGTCATGGGCTGTGCCGCCGTCCTGTTGCTGCAGTCCGCGACCTTCGCGGAGCTGCTCTCCGCTCTCCCCTCCAGGGCTTTTCTGCTCCTCCTTAGTACCATCCCTCTGTGGTCGCGGCTCGGCATGGGACTCCTGCTGAACGCCACGCCCTTTGCGCGGGAGGACGGGCTCGCCAGAACCCTGGGGGCGCTGCGCACGAGGCGGCACTCGATCTATCTGATCGCGGGGGCGGCCCTGCTGGCCGCGTGGAACTTCCGGACGGCGGGTGCGCCGGCGCTCTACCTCCCCCTGACGGAGTGTGCCGTCTTCCTCCTGTGGCGGCGCTGCTGTCTGATGGCCTTCGGGGGCGTCGCAGGGGACCTCCTGGGGGCTCTCAACCTGCTCTCGGAAACGGCAATGCTCCTAGTCCTGAGGGGGATGCTGTGAGCGCACAGCCGATGCACCTGATCCTGGGCGGCCGGCACATGGGAAAACGCGCCTACGCAGACTCCCTCTACGGCCCCGCCCTCGTGCCGTGCGACCTCGCCTCGGCGGACCTCGCCCTCCTCACCTCCGCCGACAGGGTCCTCAACCTGCAGGAGGGGGTTCGGCGCCTCCTGTCGGCCGGAGCCGACGCCGGCGAGTTCTTCAGGGCTCACCTGGAGGACCTCAGGACCTGCGTCCTCATTGGGACGGAGGTCGGCTGCGGCGTCGTCCCCACGGACCCCATGGAGCGGCGCTGGCGCGACGAAACGGGGTTCCTCTACCAGATGCTGGCGCACGAGGCCGCGATCGTGGACAGGGTCTGGTGCGGGCTGGCCCTTCGCCTTAAGGGGTGACGGCGATGACGCGGAGCAAGCCGCCTGCGACCGCCAACCGCATCGCGAGCCGGTGAAGGCTTGAACTTTGCAAGCCGCCAATTTTCAAGAAAGCGCTGCCGAACCTCTCCACGGGACGGTCAGGCGCCGCCTTGACTGCTTTACGGATGACCCCGCGCTCCCTTTGAGCATGGAAGGAGAGCCCATGAAACGCAAATACGTTTTCTTTGACATCGACCACACGCTGCTCAGCCACGTGGGGACGAGCCACATCCCGCCCGAGACGCGTGAAGCCCTTCGGCTCCTGAAGGCGAACGGGCACGTTCCCGCCCTCGCGACGGGGCGCGGGGCCTTCCTCGCCCACCCCATTGCGAAGGACCTCGGCATCGAGCTGCTCGTCTGCGCGGACGGCGCCCACATCCTCAACGGCGGAAGGACCCTGCACCGAACCTGTCTACCGGCGGTTGCCCTCGACGACCTCCGCAGTCTGGCCGCGCTGCGCCCGGAAGAGGTCGCCGCGATGGACGATTGCTTCATCTACACGGACAACAAAAGCGAGGACTGGCGGACGTACTTTGAGGCTCAGGCGGGGTACGCCTGCGTCCGTCCCCTGCGGGAGATGGATCGGGCGTTCCTGGGCTGCCTGATGGTGCGGCCGCCCCTACGAGGGGATTACGGCCCCTTCACCACGCCGCCTGCAGGCGTCCTGCTCGATGCCATGCACGACTTCGTCGAGATGCGGGCCGCGGGCGTTTCGAAGTGGAACGGCATCGAGCGCGTCATGGAGCACTTCAGGACGGACGCCTCCGACGTCATCACCTTTGGGGATGGGCTCAACGACGTGGAGATGCTGCGCCGCGCCTCGATCGGCGTGGCGGTCGCGAGGGCTAGTCGGGCGGCCAGGGACGCGGCCTCCTTCGTCGCCGAGGACATCGACGACGGCGGCATACTCAAGGCATGCCGCCACCTGAAACTGATTCCGGACGGGGATTGACCGACGGCACGATCCCCCCTTCGTCAAGGACAGGAGGCCCCGCCGCATAACCGGCGGGGCCTCCTCTGCGGTGCAGAGGCCGCGGGCGGGATCAGTTCTCCTCCGCGTCTTCCTTCTTGTGGGCGGCGATGACCTTCTTGGCGATGTCGGCAGGGACCTCCTCGTAGTGGGAGTACTGCATGACGAAGCTGCCCTCGCCCGACGTCATGGAGCGGAGGACGATCGCGTAACGGAACATCTCTGCCATGGGGGCCTGCGCCTTGACGACCTGCAACTTGCCGTGGCCCTCCGTGCCCATGATGCGACCGCGGCGGCTGTTGAAGTCACCCATGACGTCGCCCATGAACTGTTCGGGGACCGTGACCTCCACGTTCATGATCGGCTCCAGGAGCACGGGCGAGGCGTCCATGATGCCCTTGCGGAACGACAGGCGCGTGGCCAGCTTGAAGGACATCTCGGAGCTGTCCACGTCGTGATAGGAGCCGTCGTAGAGTTCGGCGCGGAAATCCACAACCGGGAAGCCCGCCAGCGGTCCCTCCGACATGTACTCGTGGAGCCCCTTCTCCACCGCCGGGATGAAGTTGCGCGGCACCGCGCCTCCAACCACGCTGTCCACGAACTCGAAGCCCGCGCCGCGCTCCAGCGGGCTGTAGCGGATGTAGACGTCGCCGTACTGGCCGTGGCCGCCGCTCTGTTTCTTGTGCTTGCCCTGGGCCTCGGCCGTCTTGCGAATGGTCTCGCGGTAGGGCACCTGGGGCGTTTGGGTCTCGAGGTCGATGCCGTAGCGCTCCTTCATGCGGGACAGGACGATGTCGATGTGCAGGTCGCCCATCCCGGAGAGGACGTTGTCGTGTGTTTCCGGGTTCTTCTCGAACGTCAGGCCCCGGTCCTCGTCCAGCGTCTTGGAGATGGCCGTCCCCAGCTTATCCTCGTCCGCCCTCGTCTTGGCCACGATCGCCACGCTGTAAACGGGGGCCGGATACTCGATTTTAGCGTACTGGTACGGCGCTCCGCCCTTCGTGCCCAGCGTGTGCCCCACCTTCGTGCTCTGCAGTTTCGGGATGGCCACGATGTCGCCGGCGATGACCTCCTTGACGTCGCTGCCGTCCTTGCCGCACATCATCTTGAAGGAGCTGATCCGCTCGTCCTCGCCCTTCTTGACGTTGTAGATGTTGTTGCCGTCGGAGGAAAGCCTGCCGGCGTAGACGCGGATAAAGGACAGTTTGCCGACGTAGGGGTCCACCATGACCTTGAAGCAGAGGGCCGAAAACGGGTCGTCCAGGTTCGGCTTCACCTCGACCGCCTTCTCGCCCTCATACGCCTCGACGCTGCCGACGTCCACCGGGGAGGGGAAGTAATCCGCGACGAAGTCCAGCATCTGCGGCACCCCGACGTTTGCCGTCGCAGACCCCGTCAGGACGGGCATCACGCGGCGCGAAACGATGGCCATCTTCAGCGTTCGGGCCAGGTCCGCCTCGGACACGGCCCCCTCCCCCTCGTCCAGGTACTTCTCCATCAAGGCGTCGTCCATCTCGACGGCGGCCTCCAACAGCGCCTCCCTTGCCGCCTTTGCGGCGTCGGCCATGTCGGCGGGGATGGGTTCTTCGGTAAACTTTCCGCTGCCGTCCAACGGGTACTTGTAGGCCTTCCCCTTCAGGACGTCAACGATGCCGCTGAGTTTGTCCGCCGAACCGATGGGCAGGAAGACCGGCAGGGCGTTCGGCGAGAACTGCTCATGGATGTCCGCGAGGACCTTCTCGAAATCCGCGTTCTCCCGGTCCATCTTCGAGATGTAGAAGGCGACGGGCACGCCCTGATTCCCGGCGTACTCCCAGGCGCGCCCCGTCTGGACCTCGATGCCGCCCACCGAGCTGACCAGGATCACGGCGGTGTCGGCGACGCGAATGGCGGCGCTCATCTCCCCCGCGAAGTCGGCATAGCCCGGTGCGTCCAAGACGAAGAACGTCTTTCCGTTCCGCTCCATCGTCAGGAGGGAGGTGCTGATTGAGATTTGGCGTTTCTGCTCCTCAGGCTGGAAGTCACTGACCGTGTTGCCCGTCTGTACAGAGCCCATGCGTGTGACCTGCCCATTGTCGAAAAGCATCGCCTCGGCCAATGAGGTCTTTCCTGCGCCGCCATGGGCTACCAGCGCGAAACTCCTCGTGTCCTCAGGTTTACGTACTCCCATCCTCCAACACCTTCCTCGATTTAGTTTTTCTAAAAAATAAAGCCTTGCTGGCCTTTATCCTATCGCCCCTTGCAGGACGTCAATCCCTTAAAGTCCCTCAAGCAGTTTCGCAATCCTGTCGGGCAGCTCAGCCGGATTTGCCTGTCCCTTCGCTTCCTTCATGACCAGGCCCTGGAGGAACTTCATCTTCTTGCCCTTCGTGTCCTTGCCCGACCGGATCACGTCCACGACGTCACGGTTCGCCTCCAGCACCGCGCGGATCATCTCCGTCAGCGCGTCGTCCGTGACGCCGCCCTCGGTGACGCCACAGGCCTTTGCCGCGTCGTCGACGGCCGTGCCCGTTTCCGCCATGCGGTCAAAAACGGCCTTGGCCTGGGTCGTGGAGAACCGGCCGTCCTCAACGCGCTGAACGAGCTCCGCCAGTGCCCTGGGGGCGATCTTGAGGTCCTCCAGCCCGATCTGCCGCTCGTTCAAGGTCCGCAGGACCTCCGTCCGAACCCAGTTGGCCGCACGGACCGGCGCTGCGCCGGCCGCGACGCAGGCCTCGAAGTACTCCGCGAGGTCCCTGGAATCCGTCAGAACGTCCGCGATCTCAGGAGGGATATGCATCTCCTCTACGTAACGCTCCGCCTTCACGTCGGGCATCTCAGGCATCATCGCGATGACCTCGTCCGCCCACTCCTTCGAAACGACGAGGGGGGGCAGGTCCGGATCGACGATGAACTTGCGGTAGAACTCCTTGGAGCGCGACGCCGTGGTCACGCCCTTGGCGTCGTTCCAGTGGCGCGTTTCCTGAAGCACCTGTCCGCCCTGGAGCATGACCTTCTTCTGGCGCTTGATCTCGTACTCGATGGCGCGCTCCAGCGCGTGGAAGGAGTTCATGTTCTTGACCTCGACCTTCTTCCCCCAACGTCCGTCGGAGCACTTCATGGAAACGTTCGCGTCAAAGCGCATCATGCCCTTCTCCAAGTCCACGTCCGAGGCCCCGGAGTAGCGCACGCGGCGGCGAAGCGTCGTCACGTATTCCACCGCCTCCCGCGCCGAGGAAACGTCCGGCTCGGACACGATCTCAGCCAGCGGTAGCCCGGAACGGTTGTAGTCCACGTAGGACGTCGCCGCGCCTTCCAGACGCCCGTCGGCCGCGCTGTGGTGGAGGCGGCCCACGTCCTCCTCAAGGTGAAGGTGGTGGACCCGGATTTTCTTGAGCTTCCCCTCGTCGTCGTGGACCTCGATGTATCCCGTGGTCACGATGGGGAGGTCGCACTGGCTCGTCTGGTAGCCTTTCGGCAGGTCGGGATAGAAGTAGGACTTGCGGAAGAAGAGCGACTGGGGCTGGATCGTGCAGTGCAGCGCCAGGCCCGCCAGCATGCCCTGCTGCACCACCCTGGCGTTCAGGCGCGGCAGCGCGCCGGGAAGCCCCATGCAGATGGGACAGATGTTCGTGTTGGGGTCCGCGCCGGTGTCCGTGGAGCAGCCGCAGAAGATCTTGGTGTCCGTCTTGAGCTGAATGTGGATTTCGATGCCGATAACGGGCGTAAACGTCAGTTCGCTGTTCATGTTCTCATCCTTCCCGGACATATCAGAGCCCTCCCCGCGCGATGGAGGGAGAGCCAAGGCACTCCTCCAGCGTCAGCCCCGCGTTCAGCAGGTCGGGGTCGCTCCAGCGGGCGCCGATCAGCTGCAGCCCGACGGGCAGTCCTGAAGCCGCGTGCTCCACGAAGAAGGAGAGCCCCGGCAGCCCCGCCAGGTTCACGGGCAGGGTGTAGAGGTCCGACTCGTAGCCCTTCATCTTGTCCCGGTCCGTTTCCCCGATCTTCGGCGCAAGCAGCGGCGTGACGGGCTGAAGGATGAAATCGGCGCTCTCGAAAGCCTTTGCGAACTCCCGTGCGATCAGCGTGCGCACCTTCGTCGCCGCGACGTAGTACTCATTGCAGCGTGTGGGCTCCGTAAGGCAGGTGCCGGCGATGATGCGCGACTTCACCTCGCTGCCGAATCCCGCGGAGCGCACGGCCTCGAACATCTCCTTGCTGCCGACCGCGTCGTCCACCGTGTAGCCGTAACGGATGCCGTCGTAGCGTTCGAGGTTCGTGTGGGCCTCGGACATGGCCAGTGCGTAGTAGCAGGACACCGCATAGCGGGCGACGGTGGGGAGCCCCACCTCCAGGATATCGGCCCCGGCGTTCTCCAGGAGCCTGCGAACGCGCGCCATGGCGTCCGCGATGGGGGCCTCCAGGGTGAAGGCCTGAAACTCCTTCACCAACGCCACCCGCTTCCCTTTCAGGTCCATTTTGTGGGGCGTGAAGTCAAAGGACTTTCCGGGGACGCTGCTGGAGTCCATGGGGTCGTAGTGCGCCAGGACCGCCATCGCGAGCTGCAGGTCCGACACCGTCCGGGCGAGGGGCCCCACCTGGTCCAACGAGGAGCCGTAGGAGATGACGCCGTAGCGGCTCACCATGCCGTAGGTCGGCTTGAGCCCGTAGACGCCGCAGTAGGAAGCCGGTTGACGGATGGAACCGCCCGTGTCGCTGCCCAGCGCGCAGGGGACGTAGGCCGCCGCGACGGCCGCTGCGCTGCCGCCCGAACTGCCCCCCGGAACGTGCGTCACGTCCCAGGGGTTCTTCGAGGGGCCGAAGGCGGAATTGCCGCAGGTGTTCCCCATGGCGAACTCGTCCATGTTGGCCTTGCCCAGCAGGACCGCTCCCGCCCCCTGCAGGAGGGACCAGACCGTCGCGTCGTACGGCGGGCGCCAATCGCCCAGAATCTTGCTGGCGGCCGTGGTCCGCACGCCCTTCGTGCAGAGGTTGTCCTTCAGCACGAAGGGAACGCCGCCCAATGGGCCGACGTCCTCCCCGCGCGCGATCCGGGCGTCGATCTCCGCTGCCCTCCTGCGGCCCTCCTCCTCCGTCAACGTGATGAGGGCCGCAAGCTTCGGCTCGCAGGAAACGGCACGGGCAAAACAGGCGTCAAAGAGCTCCAGCGCGGAAAACTTCTTCGTGCGGACGCCCTCGGCGGCGTCCCGCAGGTTCAACTCAAAGAGCTCCATGATCAATCCTCCATAATGCGGGGGACCTTGAAGTAGTCCCGCTCCACGTGCGCGCTCTCGCGCAGGATCACATCCCGGTCCCCAAAGGGCTTCAGGACGTCGTCCCGCAGCGGACACTCCATCGTTTCAGCGAAGCAGAAGGGCTCCACGTCCTTGAGGTCCAGCTCCTTAAAGCGATCCAACATGTCCAGAAAGTCGTTGATGTAGCCCACGGCTGCGGCCAGCTCACCCTCCGTCAGAATCAGGCGGGCCTCCAGGGCGATATCGCGCACTTCGTCACTGCTCAACTTCATCGCCGCACTTCCTCTCACTCTTTCTGAAAGATTCAAAATCCGCGGCCGTGCCCTCGCTTCGGCCGCCGAATTATGCACACATTATGAAATTATAGCAGTTAGGGGCTTTCTTTCAAGACAAACATCACCGGGCCCAAGCCCCGGCAAGGGCAAACCCCCTTCGGGAAAACAAAGGGGCTGCCCGAAATCGGCAACCCCATTTTCTACGCGTCGTTACGCTTCAGGCCTTTCAGTCGGCTCTCTTTACCCTATGTCAAATAAGGGGCGTGGTGGAGCGATGAAAACTCAAGCCCTTCGCTTCAGCAACAATGCCGCTCCCAGAACCAGCGAAAAACCGCCCAGCCCTGCGTTGCAGCCGCTGTTCCGTTTATTCTCGGAGTCAGTCGAAGCTCCGGGGACGTCCACGATCAGGGTCGAGGCGTAATAATCGGCCTTCCGATCCGTTCCCGCAGGGGGCATGCCACGCATGATCCCAAAACAGTTGTACCCAGCGTTCTTCAGAGTGAAATCAAAGGTTCCGTCCGCCCTGGTCGTCGCAATCTCGGTGGTGTTCGTCGGGCCTTCATCGCCGATGACCACCTTCGACGCCTGGTCGGCCCACTCCACCTTAGCTCCGCTCAGGGGCTGACCTTTGAACAGGGCCTTGAAGGTCACCGTCTTTCCCGCCGCGAACTCGGCCACCTCGCTCACGGGAACGATCTCTAGCACTTCATTGCCGCCTGCCGCCCGGGTGGAGAGGCCATCGGCCTTTGCGTTCAGAATCTGCTTCGAATAACCCCAGTAGTGCATCTTCATTTGGGGAGAAGGCGCGTAAGTGACGTCGTTCACCCTCGCGTCCAGGATCACCGTTCCCTCTTTCTTCAACGTTGCCTGCGAAACGTGAGAATCCGTCCCTTTCTCAATGACAGCCCCCGGGTCGTCGTAGTCCTTGAACTCCGGAAAGGACTCAGAGGTCCCATCCGCGTAAAGGAACCGGGCTGAAAAGATATCGGACCCCAAGTGCAGATGCGCCGCTCCGGCCTGCACCTTCAAAAACTCTTCCGTAAAGGAGAGCTTGGCCGTATAAGATCTTCCGACCGCTACAGAATGAACGCTCGTGTCGGGGATTATGGAGAAGAAATGCGCCTCGGCCGACACGGCCCCGTACAGGGAAAAAACCACAGAAAATACCGCTGCTAAAAACCAGTTACGCCTCAAGATACTCACTGCTCCTTCAATTTGGATATTAAAGAATCCCCTTTTCACAGGGAATTCAACGACCTTTTTCTTCCCAATAATTACATTATACCCTTCCAAAAGTTTATTCGAAGTAACCTAAGTTAATATTTATGTACAAAAGTTTACAACAAAAAATTTCTGCGTCAAGCGGCGGAATTTTTCCCAAATTTTAGCTTGACTTTCTGTTATGCTTGTGTAATGATTTGCAGCATCGTTTGGCGAGCCTCTTTTACTTAAAGAGGAGGGTCTGAGTTTGCGGCCGACAGGCCGTGCGGGCTTTTGGAACCTGGAATCGAGGTCTTTTGAGATGCGTCTTACCGCGGTCAAGCGCTTTAGCTATTGCTTTTTCGGCTTTGCCTATTATTACGGCAGGCCCAATTTGCGCTTGGCTGGGAGTGAAGCTCTCTAACGCACCCTCTTCGTTGCGGCATCAAGAACGCTCCCGGCAGCCATGAAACGCTGCGGGGGCGTTTTCGTTTCTTATATCAAACTATGGAGGTAGTCGTCATGATCATCATTCTGAAAAAAGATCCGGATCCGGCACAGCTTGAGAGCCTCGTCGCGTGGCTTCGGGAGAAGGGGCTTCAGGTTCACACCAGCACGGGCGAGTCCCACATCGTGCTGGGGCTTGTGGGCGACACGGCCTCGATGGACATCGACCTCATCGCTGCGCTCGACATCGTCGAGAGCGTGCGGCGCGTTCAGGAGCCCTACAAGAAGGCTAACCGCAAATTCCACCCCAAGGACACCATCATCGAGGTCGCAGGCCGCCAGATCGGCGGCGGGACCCTAACCATCATGGCGGGGCCCTGCTCCGTCGAGAGCGAGGAGCAGATTCTGGCCGTGGCCCAGGCCGTGAAGGAGAGCGGCGCGACGATGCTCCGCGGCGGCGCCTTCAAGCCGCGCACCTCGCCCTACTCCTTTCAGGGCAAGGGCGTCGAGGGCCTTCGCCTTTTGAGCCTCGCCAAAAAGGCCACGGGGCTGCCTATCGTCACCGAGCTGATGGAGGTCCACCAGCTCGAGTACTTCGACGACGTGGACGTCATCCAGGTCGGAGCGCGCAACATGCAGAACTTCAACCTTCTGAAGGAACTGGGCAAGCAGGACAAGCCCATCCTGCTGAAGCGCGGCATGTCCGGCACCATCGAGGAGCTCCTGATGAGTGCGGAGTACGTCATGAGCGAGGGCAACGAGAAAGTGATCCTCTGCGAGCGTGGCATCCGAACCTTCGAGACCGCAACGCGCAACACGCTGGACCTCTCCGCCATTCCCGTCCTGCGGCAGCAGAGCCACCTCCCCATCATCGTGGACCCAAGCCACGCCACGGGCAAGGCCAACCTCGTCCCCCCGATGGCCCTCGCCGCCGTGGCAGCCGGAGCCGACGGCCTCATCATCGAGGTCCACAACGACCCGCAGCACGCCCTCTGCGACGGAAGCCAGTCCCTGCGCCCCGAGGTCTTCGACCGGCTGGCGAAACAGCTCAAGGCCCTTCACACCGCCGTACAGGACATGGAGAGGACGGCATGAACGTCGGGATCGTCGGCCTGGGGCTCATCGGCGGCTCCATGGCGAAAAGCGTCAAGACGCGCACGCTCCACGCCGTATGGGGGGCGGACATCGACAGTGAAACCATGACGCTGGCCCGCCTGTGCGGGGCCATTGACGGGCCTCTGACGGATGAAAACCTCGCCGACTGCGACCTCCTCCTGCTGGCCCTGGCGCCCCGGTCCGTCGTCGGCTGGGTGCAGGAGCACGCGAAAGGGATCGCCCGCAAGACCGTCGTGATCGACCTGTGCGGGATCAAGCGGGCCGTCTGCCGGGAGCTCGCGCCACTGGCGCGCCAGCACGGCTTCACCTACGTCGGAGGGCATCCCATGGCGGGCCTGGAGCGCAGCGGGTTCGTCAACGCTCAGCCGGACCTCTTCGCCGGCAGCTCGATGATCCTCATGAAGGGATCGGACACGGACATCCAGCTCCTCGACCGACTCAAGGCCTTCTTCACGGACGTCGGCTTCGCCTCCCTCACCTTCACGACCCCGGAGGAGCACGACCGGATCATCGCCTACACCTCCCAACTGGCCCACGTGGTGTCGAGCGCCTACATCCGCTCTCCGGAGGCCCTCGAACGCCGGGGGTTCTCCGCCGGCAGCTTCCGGGACATGACCCGCGTGGCGCGCCTCGACGAAACCCTCTGGACGGAGCTCCTCATGGACAATCGGGACTTTCTCGTCGGCCAGATCGAAACCCTGATCGACAACTTAAACGGATACCTCGACGCTCTGAAGTCGGACGACGCCACACGCCTCAGAGCTCTCTTGAAGGAAGGTCGGGAGAAAAAGGCCCAGGCGGGAGGGAACTGAATGCCCGCCGTCGTCAGGGTCAACGTGGGGTCAGGGTACGACGTCGAGGTCGGGGCGGGGCTCCTGCGGCGCTGCGGGGAGAGGATCGCGCGGGCGCTGGGACCCCGCAGGGCCTTCGTTGCGACGGACGCCAACGTCGGCCCCCTCTACCTGAGAGCCTGCCTCGACAGCCTGGCCAACGCCGGATTCACGCACGCCTCCCTTGCCCTCCCCGCCGGGGAGGCCGTCAAGAACCTCTCCTCCTTCGGCGAGCTGCTCGAGGCGATGGCCCGTGAGGGCATGAGCCGCACGGACGTCGTCATCGCGTTGGGCGGGGGCGTCATCGGCGACCTGGCAGGCTTCGCCGCGGGGTGCTACATGCGGGGCATCCCCCTCGTCCAGGTCCCCACGACGCTGCTCGCCGCCGTGGACTCCTCCGTCGGGGGCAAGACCGCCGTGGACCTGAGCGCCGGTAAGAACCTGGCGGGGGTGTTTCATCAACCTTCCCTCGTGCTGTGCGACACGGACTGCCTGACCTCCCTGCCGGACCGGGAGTATCGGTGCGGGGCCGCCGAGGCCATCAAGGTCGGGGTCCTGGGCGACGAGCCCCTTTTCCGGCTCTTCGAGGAGGAGGCCACGCCGCGGGACCGCCTTACGGACGTCATTCTGCACTGCGTTCGGTACAAGGCGGCCGTGGTGGAGCGCGACGAGCGCGAGCAGGGCGAGCGCAGGCTGCTGAATCTGGGGCACACGGTGGGACACGCCATCGAGCGGTGCTCCGACTTTTCCATCCCTCATGGACTGGCCGTGGCCGCAGGCCTCGCGATCATCGCACGCGCCTCGGCAAGGCGGGGCTGGTGCGCTCAGCAGGTGGCCCACCGCATCGAGAGGACGCTCATCAGGAACCGCCTGCCCGCGACCACGGACTTCTCGGCCGAGGCCCTGGCCCGCGCGGCGCTCTCCGACAAGAAGCGCTCCGGCGGTGACATCACTCTGATCACCCCGAAGGAGGTCGGCGTCTGCGAGCTGCGCCGGGTGGGGATCGACGAGCTCCCCGGCGTCATCGCCGACGGCCTCGCCGAATCGGGTGAATCGGAATGAGGGTCCTCATCCGCCCGCGTCCTCTAGCCGGGACCATCACCGCTCCGGCGTCCAAGTCGGAGGCCCATCGCCTCCTGATCTGCGCTGCCCTCTCCGACCGGCCGACGCGCCTGAGGCTCAACGGCACCTCAGAGGACATCGAGGCCACGGCGGACTGTCTGCAGAGCCTCGGCGCCGAAGTCCTCCAAGAGGAGGGCGCCCTCGTCGTCACTCCCATCCGGCACGTTCCCGACAGCCCCCTACTGGACTGCCGGGAGAGCGGATCGACGCTGCGGTTCCTGCTGCCCGTGGCGACGGCCCTGGCCGGGGAAGTGCGCTTCACCGGCAGCGGACGCCTGCCGGAGCGCCCCATCGGCGCGCTCCAGGCCGCCATGGCCCAGCACGGCGTGTCCTTCAACGCAGACCACCTGCCGTTCAAGACCTCTGGCCGCCTTCAGGGCGGCGCCTTCGACCTGCCGGGCGACGTCAGCTCCCAGTACGTCACGGGGCTCCTCCTGACCCTTCCTCTGCTCGACGGCGACAACCTCCTAACCGTCCACCCGCCCCTACGCTCCGCCGCCTACCTGGACATCACGCTGACGGCGCTGCGCCGCTTCGGAGTCCGGCCCAGCGAGGAGGGCGGAGGCACGGGGCTCCCCCGGCGCTTTCAGCTTTCGGGGCCTCAGCCGTTCCGCTCCCCCGGTGATCTGGAGGTCGAAGGCGACTGGTCCGGCGCGGCGTTCTTGTTGGCGGCCGGGGCCTTGACCGGCCCCATAACCGTTCGGGGCCTCGACCCCGCCTCCCCCCAAGGGGATCGGAGGATGCTGGACTTCCTCAAGGCGTTCGGAGCGGAGGTGAGCCTGCGGAAAGGCGCGGTCACGGTGGGCCCCGGCTCCCTTCGGGGACTGGAGGACCATCCCCTCGATGTCGATGCGACCCCCGACCTCCTGCCGGTCCTCGCTGCGACGGCGGCGTGGGCCAGCGGCAGGACGGCCTTCGTCAACGGCGGGCGGCTCCGGCTCAAGGAGAGCGACCGCATCGCCTCGACGCTCTCGCTCATTCGCTCCCTTGGCGGCCGCGCGGAAGAGACGCCGGAGGGCGACGGGCTCATCGTCCACGGCGGCGGGCTGGTCGGAGGGACCGCGGAGGGCTTTCACGACCACCGCATCGTCATGGCTGCGGCCGTCGCGGCCTCGCGCTGCCCTCAGGGCGTGACCGTCACGGACGCGGAGGCCTGTTCCAAGTCCTACCCGGCCTTCTTTGAAGACTACGCACGGTTGGGAGGCGATGTCCATGTCCTCTGAGTTCGGCGTCAACATCCGCTTCAGCGTCTTTGGACAGTCCCATGGGCGGGCCATTGGGATCCTGATCGACGGGCTGCCGGCGGGCGAACCCATCGACATGGAGGAGCTGGCGGCCTTCATGGAGCGCCGGCGCCCGGGGAAGTCTCGCCTGTCGACGGCGCGAAGCGAGGCGGACCGGCCCCTCATCCTGTCGGGCGTTCGGGAGGGCAGGACCTGCGGCTCCCCGCTCTGCGCCATGATCGAGAACGCGGACGCGCGCTCGGAGGACTACGGAAAGTTGTCGGACACGCCCCGCCCCGGGCACGCCGATTACACGGCGTGGGCGAAGTGGGGCGGCGCGGCGGACATGCGGGGCGGCGGGCACTTTTCGGGACGGCTCACCGCGCCCCTGTGCGTCGCGGGCGGCATTGCAAAACAGATCCTGTCGCGACGGGGCGTCTGGGTGGGCGCACACCTGGCGGAGGCCGCGGGGCAGACGGATGCTCCCCTCCCCCTCCGTCCATCGGCCGAGCTCCTTGCGGTCGTCGCCGGACGGGAGATGCCTGTCCTCGACGAGGAGGCCGGTGCGCGCATGAAGGAGGCCATCCTGAAGGCCGCGGACGAGGGGGACTCCGCAGGGGGTGTCGTGGAGTGCGCAGCCATCGGCCTGCCCGCCGGGCTGGGCGAGCCGATGTTCGGGGGCGTGGAGAACCGGTTGGCGGCCGCCCTGTTCGGGGTTCCGGCCGTCAAGGGCGTGGAGTTCGGCGCGGGCTTCGCAGCGGCGCGCATGAGAGGTTCTCAGGACAACGACCCCTTTGAGGTGGACGAGAGAGGCGCGATTCGGACCGCCTCCAACAACGCGGGCGGCATCCTGGGGGGCATCACCACGGGGATGCCCCTGATCCTCCGGGTCGCCGTCAAGCCCACGCCCTCGATCTTCCAGCCGCAGCGCACCATCAGCCTGTCGCGGCGCGAGGCGGCGGAGCTCCGCATCACGGGCCGGCACGACCCCTGCATCGCCCATCGAGCCGTCCCGGTGATCGAGGCCGTAACCGCCTGCGTGCTCCTGGACCTGCTGCACGACAAGCCCCCCGTCCTGAGGCCGGGGGCTGCGGACGAGACAATGACACATAATTGATGAAACACAGCCATAGGAGGAAAAATCATGGACATCGCTGAAGTTCGTACCAAGATCGACGACCTTGACCAAAGGATGCTGGACCTCTTTCTGGAGCGCATGAGCCTGATGGGAGAGGTGGCGAAGTACAAGGAGGAGCACCACCTGCCCATCGAGGACCGGGCCAGGGAGCGCGAGGTGCTGGCAAGGGTGATGGACAGGGCGGGCGACATGGAGGAGTACTCCTTCTACTTCTTCTCCAAGCTGATGAGCCTCGCCAAGGCCAGACAGAACGAGCTCCTCTCCAGCCCGACCAAGGTACGCGCCCTTGTGGAGCGCGCGGTTGCCCGCGTCGAGGACCTGTTCCCCAAGACGGGGAGCGTGGCCTGCCAGGGGGTGGAGGGCTCCAACGCCCAGGCCGCCTGCGACAAGCTGCTGCCGCGGGGTCGCATCCTCTACATGAAGACGTTCAAGGCCGTCTTCGACGCCGTGGGGTCCGGGCTGTGCCAGTACGGCGTTCTGCCCATCGACAACAGCCTGAACGGCTCCGTGCGAGCGGTGTACGAGCTGCTCAGGGAGCGCAAGTTCTTCATCGTCCGCAGCACCCGCCTCTTCATACGCCACGTGCTGATGGCGAAGCCCGGCGTCAGGCTCAGCGAGATCAGGAACGTCTACTCCCACCCCCAGGCGCTGGGGCAGTGCTCGGACTTCCTGGACTCCCTCAAGGGCGTCGAGGCCATCCCCTACCCCAACACGGCGTCCGCAGCCAGGATGGTGGCGGAGTCCGGGGATCGGACGGCCGCGGCCATCGCGGCGCCCGACTGCGCCGCCCTCTACGGGCTCACCCCATTGAAGGAGGACATTCAGGACAACGACAACAACCAGACCCGCTTCATCTGCATCGCGAAGGAGCCCGTCATCTACGCCGGTTCGAACCACCTGAGCGTCATCCTGGCCTGTGCGAACACCCCCGGCGCGCTGAACGACGTCCTCTCCAGGCTGGCCGCCCACGGGGTCAACATGAACAAGCTGGAGAGCTGCCCCGTCGTGGGGCGCAATTACGAGTTCATCTTCTTTCTGGAGATGGACGGCTCCGTGCAGGACGCGGGCGTCCTCTCGATGCTGGAGGACCTGGAGCGCTCCTGCCCCAGCTTCGACCTCCTGGGAAACTACGCGATCGTCTGAGCATGCCCGCCTTTGGACTCATCGGACGAACGCTGGGGCATAGCTGGTCCGTCCCCATCCACAGGGCGCTTGGCTGCGAGGAGTATCGGCTGTTCGAGCTTGAGCCGGAGGAGCTTGAGGGCTTCCTTCGGCGGGAGGACGTGGGGGGGCTCAACGTGACGATCCCCTACAAGCGCGACGTGATGCCCCTCTGCGACGAGCTGGCGGAGAGCGCCCGCCGCGTCGGCAGCGTGAACACGATCGTGCGGGGCCCCAAGGGACTGGTGGGACACAACACCGACCTCTACGGGCTGCTCTGGGCTGCGGAGCGCGCGGGCATCTCCATGGCGGGGCGCAAGGTCGTGATCTTCGGCTCCGGCGGGGCCTCCCTCGCGGCACGGGCCGCGGCGGAGGCACAGGGCGCCCGGTCGGTCGCCGTCATCTCCCGCAGGGGACCGGACAGCTATCGGAACCTGAGCCGTCACGCGGACGCGGAGGTGCTCATCAACGCGACGCCCGTCGGCATGTACCCCCGGACGGGCGACAGGGTCGCGGACCCCGCCCTCTTCCCCCGGTGCCGGGGCGTCATCGACCTGATCTACAACCCGCGGCGAACCGCCCTTCTGATGCGGGCGGAGGAGCTGGGAATCCCCTCTACGGACGGCCTGCCGATGCTCGTGGCTCAGGCGGCCGCAGCGGAGGAACTCTTTACGGGGCGCGGGGATGATGAGGCAGAGGTCCAGCGCATCACAGCCCGGCTGAGGCGCGAGATGATGAACGTCGTCCTGATCGGGATGCCGGGCTGCGGCAAGACGACCGTGGGCCAGGAGCTGGCGCGCTTGACGGGACGCCCTCTGGTTGACCTCGACGAGGAGGTCGCCAGGGCGGCGGGCCGGTCCATCGAGGTCATCTTCAGGGAGGGAGGCGAGGGGGAATTTCGCCGCCTTGAGCGCGAGGCGGCGGCGAAGGCCGGGCGCGAGAGCGGGCGGATCATCGTCACGGGAGGCGGCGTCGTCAAGGACTTTGAGAACAACTACCCGTCCCTGCATCAGAACGGGCGCATCTGCCATCTGGAGCGGGACACTTCCCTGCTGGAGCGCCGGGGACGCCCCCTGTCGCTCTCCGCGGACCTCGATTCCATGTACCGGGAGCGCCTGCCGATGTACCGGCGATTTCGGGACGCAGCCGTCGTCAACGACGCCTCCCCGCGTGACGCCGCGGAGGCGGTCTGGAGGGATTTCCTTGAGAATATTGATCGTTAACGGTCCCAACATGAACCTGCTGGGCCTGCGCGAGCCTGAGATCTACGGCCGGACGACCTACGGGGAGCTGACGGCGATGATCGAGGAGGAGGCGGCACGGCGCGGCATCGAAACGCAGTTCTTCCAATCCAACCACGAGGGAGCCATCGTCGATGCCATCCAGGACGCCGCCGGCCGATTTGACGGTATCGTCATCAACCCCGCGGCCTACACCCACACGAGCGTCGCCATACTGGACGCCTTGAAGGCCGTCGGGCTCCCCGCCGTCGAGGTCCACGTCTCCGACCCCGACCTCCGGGAGGACTTCAGGAGGATATCCTACGTCCGCGCTGCCTGCATCGCCACGGTCAAGGGCAAGGGGCTGCGAGGCTACGTCGAGGCGGTCGATATCCTACAATCAGTATTTATGCGGAAACCCGACTAATTCCGCATAGAGTCCTTGCATTTTGATTTTATGTGCTATAATAAAGCGCCTTTCAAGATAACCCATCAACTATTCCATTCAGGACAAAAGCCCCGGGCCCGATGACAAAGGGCCCGGCTTTTCCTACCCGTTTCTTTACGTTTGCGCACCTCTGTGTTTGAATAAAGAGGGTGGTATCGAGCTTAGGGGCTTCATCAGGGGAGGCAGGGCACGTTGTTAAACGTGCTTTTTACAGCCACCGTCTTGTTGCGTACCTGCTTTCGGTTGGAGGCCCTCAAGAGGGCAGAAAACGCCCCGTCGCACGACAGCGAGAACCATCAGGACTGAAAGGCAAAGCCTCTCCGGCTTTTTGTCAACCGCATGGGTTCCGAGGTGCGGCAGGTAAGTATGTACACAATAGTGTACGGAATACTGACAAAACGAAAAATGTACGCTATAATGTACATGACTGGAGGTGAGCAGTATGCTTAGTACGAACATCACGAATTTCAGAAAAAATATTTTTGGAATGTTGGAGCAGACGATCAAGTTTAATGAGCCTGTGAATATCAGTACCAAGGACGGCAACGCCATTGTTATCAGCGAGGAGGATTACAACGGTCTGATGGAAACGCTGTACCTTTCGTCTATTCCAGCTATGAAAGAAAAAATCATTGAAGGATTGAAAACTCCACTGGATGAGTGCTTACCGGAAGATGAAGTGCAGTGGTAATGTATTCAATCGTTTACACAAAGAAAGCAACCAATGATATAAGAAATATCAAGGCGGCGAAATTGGAGAACAAGGCAAAGGCTTTGATAGAGCTGATCCGGGAAAATCCATATCAGACACCGCCGCCGTATGAAAAGCTGCAAGGTGATCTGCAAGGAGCCTGTTCCCGGCGGATTAATATTAAGCACCGCCTCGTGTATGAGGTTTTGGAAGAAGAACAGACGGTAAAGATTATCAGCCTATGGACGCATTATGAATTTTGAGAAAAAGGACACTCCTGAGCAATGGGCAGGTCTACGAGAGGGTGGCTGCCCCGTGGGGGCTGCTGAGCGTGAAGAACAACCCCTCCGCCTCACTCCGTTCGGCACCTCCCCTTACAGGGGAGGCAAGGCAAGCACGGAGCATCCCCCTGTTTCTTCCGGTTTTGAGGGCAGGGGCTTGTTTGTTATAATGAGGTCAGGCTTGGGAGGGAACGCAAAATGCACGAGCGGGACATGACGGAGAAGCATCTGGAGGGGTACAACGACGTCTTTGCGGACATCGTGAATGTTCTGCTCTTCAATGGCGAACGGCGTGTGAAGCCGGAGGACCTTCAGGACGCACGGGCCCGCACGCTCTACAAGGCGGACGGAAAGCTCCACGAGCAGGAGCGGGACGTTTCCAAGCTGTGGGTTTCCGCGGGGGCCGTGATCTCCCTGATCGGGTTCGAGAACCAGACCGCGGTGGACCGGGACATGCCGCTTCGGGTGCTGGGTTACGAGGGGGCGGACTACCGGGGCCAGTTGTCGGCGGACAAGGGGCTGTACCCGGTGGTGACGCTGGTCCTCTACTTTGGGGAGGCGCCGTGGACGGGGCCGCGGACGCTGTTCGAGCGGGTTTCCGTGGCCGAGGGGCTGAGGCCGTTTGTGAACGACTACCGGGTCAACGTCTTTGAGGTTCCGCGTCTGACGGCGGAGCAGGTGGGGCAGTTTCGGAGCGACTTCAGGATCGTAGCGGACTACTTTGTGCAGATGGGGCGGGACGAGGAGTACGAGCCCCCGCGTCAGACGATCGAGCACGTGGACGCGGTGCTGAAGCTCATGTCCGCGCTGACGCGGGACCGTCGGTTTGAGGATACGCAGAACGAGTTCAGGAAGGGGGAGGACGTCACGATGTTGAGCGTTTTGGATAAGGTGGAGGCCAGGGGCATTGCATTGGGTGAGGCCAAGGGTGTTGCATTGGGCGAAGCAAAGGGCATTGCCTCCACGGCGCGGCGGATGCTGGTGCGGGGCGTCCCGCTGGAACAGGTCGTCGACTTCACCGGCCTCTCCCCTGACGAAGTTGAGGCGCTGCGGGGCGGGCAACCGTGAGGTTGGCCGCTGTCTGACATCTCCCGCCAACGCCGAAAGACGACAATAAATTGTCCTCTTTCGGCACAGCCGACCGACACGACGCCGACCGCCTATCGGCGTCCGTAAGTCGTGTCGTCTGGCTGAACCCCTCCGCCTCACTCCGTTCGGCACCTCCCCTTTCATAAGCGAGAAAGCAAATCTTTGATTTGCGTTTTCGAGCTTAGGGGCTTCATCAGGGGAGGCAAGACCATGTTAAGCGCGACATAGTTATTGGTAGGATGCAGTAAACGCGCGGCCCCCGATACGGGGCCGCGCGTTTGTCGCGTCTATCCTGCGCAGCGGCTCAGCGCCGACGCCGGATGCAGAGGGGAAGGAGAGCCAGCAACGCCACCGAGTCCAGGCCCGCGTCGCACCCGCCGCCGGAGCTGCTCTTGGTCCCCCCGGGGTTATCGGGCTGCCCGGGGGTTCCGGGGTTACCGGGCTGTCCGGGGTTACCGCCCGGCTTGGCGATATCCTTCAGCTTCTTGTTCACCGTGATCGTATGGACCTTGCCGTCGTCCGTCGTCAAAAGCACTTTCTCGATCGCCGCCCTGCCCGAGTCGATGTCGGCCTTCGTGGTCCTGCACGTCAGCCTCAGCCTGTAGGTTCTGGCGGTCGCGCTGACCGTGGGGACGGAGGACGTCACGACGACCTTGCCGCTGCCATCCAGCAGCTCGGCCTTCGGCTTCTCCTTCATCCCGGAGGCGACCACATCCATGGACTTCGGCGTCCCCTCGAGCCTCAGCGTCGCCGCGAGCTGGACGGTCACATTCCCCTGAGCGTCCGGCTCGCCGATGGCCGTTGTCTCCCAGCTGTTCGGATCGATGCTCGGGGCCGCGGGCGTACCGGGCGTACCAGGCGTACCGCCACCACCACCACCGCCACTGCCGCCGCCACCCGGCGTGGTGCGCTCCAGCGGGACGTCGACAAAGCCCAGGAAATTTCCTCCTTCTTTGTTTGTGGCTTTCACCCTCAGGGTCCCGGTCGTGAAGCCGGACGGCAGCATGACCTCAAAAACCGCGCCCTTCTCAGAGCCATTCCTAGGGTCCTTATAATCGGGATCATTCTCCGGCCTATCTCCCAGGATCATATCGGCGTTCCAG